>CAIUAS010000234.1 GCA_903897205.1 uncultured Gammaproteobacteria bacterium | reverse complement strand
TAGCTCAGCTGGTTAGAGCGCGGCACTCATAATGCTGAGGTCGGTGGTTCGAGTCCACCCGTAGCCACCAAAACAAGTTTCAACAAAATCCCAGAAAATCTAAAAACCCCTATAAAATAAGATTTTTCATTTATAATTCATCCAATGTAGTCCAATGAATTCACCCCAAATCCACCCACTTATGGGGGCATAAATGGGGGCACATGGCACATCATAAAATGGAGATGCCCCCATATCATTCGCAAAAAAACTATGGAAAGAGGTGGTGCAGAATATTTCCATCAAAGAAACACCACCCTACCAAATTGGCATCTGTTAATGTGCGCCGAGACCTTTAATAGTATATAAGATATTACCCTCAGTATTGCCATCGCATCACCAAAACCACGCTGGTCACCCTTAGCATTAGCATGGCCTTTTAACCTAACCTTTATTGAGTAAGCAAATACCTTTCCATCTTGATCTGTCTCAACGCCAGCAGCAAAGACTATTTTATTCTGATAAACCAGCAAACGAAATTGAATCGGGAACAATTGAGGTTAAATTAGCGTTAGTCCCAGTGATATGCTTATCTTTAACTGAAGCAAAAAAATGAGGTGCCGAGGAATTAGAGCGCTTTAATTTGTATATTTTTGGAATGGAATTACACTTGGAATATAATGTTGAAAAAATTCACTTAACGCGAATCATTTTTCTCCTATCAACTCACAGCAATACGCTTAAACGGCGGTAGCCCTTTATATAATAATTTCCCATAAAATTTAGTTTCAAGCCGATTATCCAAAATAATCACCGTACCCCTGTCCGTTTCAGTCCTGATTAATCGACCCACCGCTTGAATGAGTTTAATGCTTGCCGCTGGCAAGGTCATTTCCATGAAAGGATTGCCTCCTTTCTGTATTATCCATTCCGCATGCGTTTGGCCGATGGGATTATCAGGCACCGCAAAAGGTATTTTAGTAATAATAAGCATATTACAAGCATCGCCAGGTAGGTCTAAGCCTTCTGCAAATGAAGCCAAACCACATAAAATACTCGGTTGATTATTTTTAATTCGCGCAAAATGTTTATTTAATAAAACCTCTTTTGCCTGTCGGCCTTGAACCAATAATAATAGCTGTAAATGATCAGGCAGCTTCTGCAAAACAGTTTGCATTTGCTGCTGTGAAGTAAATAATACCAGCGCGCCATTACCGCCGCTGACAGGTAAAAAGCGAGGCAATAAATTAATTATTTCCTGCGTATGGGCCGCTGGATCTTTGGGATCCGTTTGCATGCTGGGAACGAGCAGCCTTCCCTGCTGCTGAAAATCAAAAGGTGAATCCAATGCCATACATGTAGTGGCTGGCAATGCTTTCAGTCCTGTTTCGGTGAGCAATAAATCAAAAGAACCTAACGAACGCAAAGTGGCCGATGTCAAAATAGCACCGGCGGCATAATGCCAAAAACATTCCGCTAATTGTTTGGCTACGCTGACTGGCGCTGCATGAAAACTATAATCAATATTTTCCGTTTTATCTTTATTAAAAGACCATTCAGCAGTAATCCATTTTGCAACAGGTGGTACATTATCCGGCGTTTTTTTAGCAAACAATGTCCATACCGCCACCAAATTTTCAACGCGGCCAATTAGAAAACCCAGGTCGATTAAAGGACGATCATACTGAGCCGCCAAACCTTGCCCTTCTGCCACTGTCTTATT
>CAIUAS010000233.1 GCA_903897205.1 uncultured Gammaproteobacteria bacterium | reverse complement strand
CTGTCTTAAATGAATAAATAATTGTTCTCGTTCTTGTAAACGTTCTTCATAAGCTAAAGCCAAAGCCTGTAAGGGCGCTTGCTCACTTAGTGATAATAATACTTGGCTATCCTGGCCTTTTTTTAATAAGGGTTGTAACCATTGCTGCGCTATTTCTTTAGAGGGCGCTTTAAATTGTATCAATTGACATCGGCTGCGAATGGTCGGCATTAATTGGCTTAATTCAGTGGTGACCAATAGGAATAATGTATTACCAATGGGTTCTTCTAAGCTTTTTAATAATGCATTACTTGCAGCAATATTAAGTGCGTTAGCAGGTTGAATTAATATGATCTTATAATGATTATGCAAAGTCGTTTGCACGATTTGCTTAAGCATTTCACGCACCACATCAATGCGAATTTGTTTGCCTGGCTCTTCTGGTTGCAGCATATAAAAGTCAGGATGCGAATTAACTTGCATTAATAAACAAGTTCGACATTTTCCACAAGCGAATTCTGCTTGTTTACCCTGCTCGCATAAAATCTGTTTAGCAAATGCTAACGCAAATTCTGCCTGCCCCAACCCTTTAGCACCTGTTAGTACTAAGGCATGCGGTAAGCTGTCGCTTTGATATCTTTGCAGTAAATGTTGCCACTCTTGTAGTTGCCAAGGAAAAGGCGCTGTTGTGAAATCCTGCATAATGGTTATTTATAATAATTTAAAGTTTAGATTAATTTTTTATCTAATAGCATTTTAATTTGTAATTGTACTTTTGTTAGCGGAACACTTGCATCGATAACTTTTATCCGCTGCGAATATTGACGAGCGCGTTTTAAAAAACCTGCACGCGCCCTTTCAAAAAATTCTTCTTGCTCGGACTCGATCCGATCCGTTGCACCGCGCCTGCGGGCCCGACGCAAAGCAATTTTAACGGGTGCGTCAAAAACTAATACGAGGTCAGGCTGTAAATCATTTTGCACCCAGCTCTCAAGGGTTTCTATTTGTTCAAGCGGTAATTTTCTACCATAGCCTTGATAAGCATAACTCGTTTCTGTGAAACGATCGCAAACAACCCATGTACCCGCCTGTAAAGCTGGGCGAATAATGTTTGCAATATGTTGAGCGCGCCCGGCAAATAATAATAATAATTCTGCCATTGGCGTCATGGTTTCGCGATGCGATGATAATACTATTTTACGTAAGGCTTCAGCTACTGGCGTACCGCCTGGCTCGCGCGTCACGATATAAGGAATTTTTCGCTTACTTAAATAACGTTGAATGAATTTTAAATGCGTACTTTTACCAACCCCTTCAATTCCTTCTAATGTGATAAAGCGGCCAGAAGTAATTTTTTTATTAAGGGTTTTATTCATACGTTTATTTTATTAATTAATTTAAGTTACGTAGCACACAACGATTGCCTATTAATTCTTGTATCATTGCGCTCGTATACCAAGTTTTTTTGCAATTAAAACTATTATATAACTTACCTATTTTAGGGAAACTAAGCTTAATTTGATATTGATTGACCGCTAAATTATGTTGGTTCAATGTTTGTGAAAATTGATGTGTGCCATTACCTTTAGCAACAAAATATAAAAAATTATTCTCGCTTGGATGTAACACAGCGCGAATTGCTTCGCCACTAGGTATTGCAATCGGTGTTGGTGGTAATCCTTTGCGGGTGTAAGTATTATAAGGTGTATCTTGCTTTAAATTCGCTACGGTTAATTTACCTGTATAATTCTGTCCCAGACCATATGTTACCGTAGAATCAATTTGCAACAGCATACCTTTTTGCAAACGATTAGCAATGACTTGAGCAACGAGCGGTCTTTCCTTGGTTGCAGCCGTTTCTTTTTCAACCAAGGAAGCAACAATTAATGCTTGATAAGCGCTATTATAGTTTAGGTTAGGCGCACGCTCTTGCCATGCTTGCGCTAGTTGATTAGTCATTGTCTGATTTGCTTGGCGCAAAATGTCGACATCGGTTTTTCCAGTCGTAAAATAATAAGTGGCTGGAAAAAACAATCCTTCTGGATTAATGGGCGGCAAACCTATTTTCTGGGCTATTTGTTCAGGTGCTAAATTAATAATCGTATGAACTAAGTGGGGATCGCTATTAATTGCAGATAATAATTGTTGAAAATTCCAACCTTCTATTAAGGTAAAACGATGATAATGAACTTTGCCAGCAACCATAATATTTAACAGTTGGGTAGGTTTTGTACCTGGGGGAAATAAATACTCACCCGCTTTTAAAGCTTTAACAGCGCCTTTCCAATAAGCTAATAAAATCAAAAATTTTGGTTGAGGCAATAAACCTAATTGATGCAAATCGCTCGCGAGCGTACGAATAGAAGCGCCTGGTTTTAATACATAGTCCAAGGGGCGATCCGGTTGCACGATAGGAATTTTAAGGAAGTTTTTATAGGCGGCGGTTAATCCAGCTAATCCGCTTAACAAAAAGAGGATAGCAATAATAATTGTTATCCTCCATGTCTTTTTCTGCATGAATTATATGCGACCAAATAATAAAGATCCGTTAGTACCACCGAATCCAAATGAGTTTGATAAGGTAGCATTAACCTTCATTTGACGAGCAGTATGCGGTACAAAATCTAAATTACAGCCTTCGCTTGGGTTATCCAAATTAATGGTAGGAGGTATGATATTGTCCCTGATAGCTAATATGCTAAAAATGGCTTCAATCGCTCCAGCAGCTCCCAATAAATGGCCGGTCATGGATTTAGTTGAGCTTACTGCTAATTTGTTAACATGCTCGCCAAACACACGTTTAATAGCTAAAGCTTCTAGTTCATCACCTGCTACTGTTGAAGTTGCATGAGCATTAACATAATCCACTTGATCGGCATTCATGCCAGCATCACGTAAAGTATTCTGCATAGCCATCATAGCGCCTGTGCCTTCAGGATCGGGCGAAGTAATGTGATAAGCATCAGCGCTCATACCAAAACCTAATAATTCCGCATAAATGGTGGCACCACGTTGTTTAGCGTGTTCATATTCTTCTAAAACAATCACGCCAGCGCCATCGCCTAATACGAAACCATCGCGATCTTTATCCCACGGACGACTTGCGCGTTCAGGATCATCGTTACGTGTTGATAAAGCACGCATCGAGGAAAAACCTGCAATACCTAAAGCGGATATGGACATTTCAGCGCCGCCGGCCACCATGATGTCTGCATCACCATAAGTAATCATGCGGGCTGCTTGACCAATATTATGGGTACCGGTTGTACAGGCCGTGACGATGGCAATATTAGGGCCTTTTAAACCATAGCGCATAGAAACATAACCAGACACCATGTTAATAATAGCGCTTGGCACAAAAAACGGGGAAACTCTGCGCGGACCATTTTGCACTAGTACTTGATTAGTCTTTTCAATCATAGGTAACCCACCTATGCCTGAGCCAATAGCAACGCCAATGCGATAGGCATTTTGCTCGTTAACTACAAAACCTGAATCGACAACCGCTTGCATGGCGGCCACCAAACCGTATTGTACAAAGGTATCCATCTTGCGAGCATCTTTGATGGATATATATGGCTCTGGGTTAAAATTTCTAATATAAGCGCTAAATTGCGTGGTGTGATTCGATACGTCAAAAGTATCTACTGTGCACACACCGCTTTTACCGGCTACAATAGCTTCCCAAGTATCTTTAACCGTTAATCCTAACGATGTAAGCATACCTAAACCAGTGACCACTACACGTCGTTTAGTCAAAGCACACCTCTTTTACCTAGCTATACTCGTCGCGTTTCAATGTGAGGCCTTATCGTAATATATCTTTCATAATCTTCATGTATCAGGATACATTCCGGTTAATCAAGGCAAGTTGCGTCTAGCCCGAAATTAAAACGCTTTGAATATATAATAATATTAGGGCGCATTATTATGATTAATAAACTAATGCGCCTGTCAAATTTATTGAAATTAAGCAGCTTCAGCTTCAGCTTTGTGCTTTGTGATATAATCAATCGCTTGTTGAATGGTGCGAATTTTTTCGGCGTCTTCATCTGGAATTTCTGTATCAAATTCTTCTTCTAAGGCCATTACTAATTCGACGGTATCTAACGAGTCAGCTCCCAGATCATCAACAAAAGAAGCCTCATTACTAGCCTCTTCTTCTTTTACTCCTAATTGTTCCACTACAATTTTCTTTACGCGTGTTTCGATATCTGTTGTGCTCATAGTTATTCCTCTGAGAGTAATTGGTACTAAATTAACAAACTGGAATCGCGGATTCCAGACCCTGCTAGTTTATTCATTTCAACGATTAACGCAAGTAGAAACGTTGCTTTTTATCTTCTAGCTTTACCAGAAGATTTATTAATTCATAAACATTCCACCATTAACATGCAATGTTTGCCCAGTAATATATCCAGCTTGTGCCGATGCTAAAAAAGCAACGGCGTAAGCAATGTCAGCTGGCTGGCCTAAGCGATTACAAGGTATTTTACTAAATAATCCTTGTTTTTGCTCGTCATTTAAAATGCCTGTCATATCCGTTTCAATATAGCCTGGCGCAACTACATTTACCGTAATATCACGTGAAGCTATCTCTTGCGCCAGCGATTTGCTAAGACCAATTAATCCTGCTTTAGCAGCTGCATAATTAGCTTGTCCTGGATTGCCTGTTGCACCTACTACCGAGCTAATATTAATAATACGACCATAGCGTGCTTTCAGCATATCTTTCATACAACGTTTGGTAATTTGAAAAATGGCAGTTAAATCCGTTTGAATAACAGCATCCCATTCTTCTTCTTTCATGCGTAAAAAAAGATTATCACGCGTAATGCCCGCGTTATTCACTAATACGCTTGGAGCCCCCACTTGGGTTTTAATTGCTGTTAAACATTCATCTATCTGCATTACATTATTTACATTAAGAACAAATCCCCGTCCTTTAAGGCCTGCTTGCGTAAACATAGTCGTAATTTTTTCAGCACCTTCTGCCGTAGTTGCTGTTCCTGCTACTACCGCTCCCTGCTTTGCAAGTTCAATTGCAATAGCATGACCAATACCACGACTAGCACCAGTCACTAGTGCAATTTGATTTTGTAATAATTGCATGCATACTCCTTAAATTATTTTTCAAAATATACCAAATCCATTGGGGTTTTGCGTTTTTATTGCGCTAGCTAACTTCTTCTTAGCGTTTATAAAACGCAAAATCTCAATGGGATTAGTATATTCATTTAGCTTGAACTTTTATAAATTCAATGCATGTTGCAAACTGCTTAGATCATTTATTGATGTGGTTGCTAAAGTTGTATCAATTCGCTTATTTAAGCCTGCCAATATTTTACCTGGCCCACACTCAATAAATAATTCTATTTCTTGCTTTGCCGTCGCTTGTATCGTTTCAACCCAACGAACCGGACTATATAACTGGCGAACTAATGCATCTTTGATTGCGAAAGTATCAGCATTAATGGCAACATCGACATTATTAATAATAGAAATTGAAGGCATTTTCAGCGAGATATTAGCTAATTTCGCTTTTAATCGTTCCGCTGCTGGCTTCATCAGTTCACAATGAGATGGCGCGCTAACCGATAATTTCATCGCTAATCTAGCGCCTGCTTGTTGAGCTAATTGAATTGCACGCTCTATTGCCTGAGCTTTCCCCGCAATAACAACTTGACCAATCGCATTATAATTAACTGGTGAAACCACTTCACCTTGCGCTGCCAGCTCACAAATTTCGTGTACTTGTTTATCTTCTAAACCAACAATTGCGGCCATTGCGCCTTCACCTTCAGGCACGGCTTCTTGCATGAATCGACCACGCTCGGCCACTAAATTTACTGCTGTAGCTAAGTCTAATGCGCCCGCACAAACCAAAGCAGAATATTCGCCTAAGCTATGTCCAGCCATTACAACCGGTTGCTTTCCGCCTTGGGCCGACCAAACTCGCCAAATTGCAACACTGGCCGTTAATAGTGCTGGCTGGGTATACATGGTTTGATTTAATTTGTCAGCAGGCCCCGCTTGGGTTAGCTGCCATAAATCATAACCTAAAGCGGCGGAGGCTGTTGCAAAAGTTTCATGCACGATAGGAAAACTTTCCGCCAAAGCACTTAGCATTCCCACAGATTGCGAACCTTGCCCAGGAAATATAAAAGCAATTTTTTTAGTCATATTTATACTACTATTTGAATAGATAATACTGCTAAGGAAATCACAAGAAATCGTT
>CAIUAS010000232.1 GCA_903897205.1 uncultured Gammaproteobacteria bacterium | reverse complement strand
TCAGCTATTAATTTGAAAGCATTGATTCAAAAATTAAATCCAACGTGCCAACGTAGTTTAGAAGCGGCCGCTGGGATGTGTTTATCGCGTAGCCATTATAATGTTGAAATAGAGCATTGGTTATTAAAGTTATTAGAGTCTGCTGATAATGATCTTGTTTTTATTTTAAATCACTATGGGGTTGAAATAAGTCGATTAACAAAGGATTTATTGGATAATTTAGAGCGTTTAAAAACGGGTAATGCGCAATCACCTGCTTTATCGCAACGCATTGTTGAATTGACAAGAGGGGCTTTATTGTTAGCGATGCTTGAATATTCAACTGAACAAGTTCGTTCAGCGTACCTTTTATATGCGCTATTACACGAAGAAAATTTAAAGAGAATAGTGCATAGTATCTCGACACAGTTTGCTAAAATTCCGGCTGATTCTTTGCGATTGGAAATTCCTAATTTAATTGCGAGTAGTGCGGAAACCATCATAGGGCAGTCAGAATATATTGCTCATGATAAAGCAAATCCAGTGACATCATTCCCTACTAAAACACCAGCTTTGGATCAATATACTATTAATTTAACAGCTCAAGCACGTTTGGGAAAAATTGATCAAGTGATTGGACGTGAGGTAGAAGTTCGGCAAATTATCGATATTTTACTGAGGCGTCGGCAAAATAATCCTATTCTTACAGGTGAACCTGGTGTAGGTAAAACCGCCGTGGTAGAGGGGCTTGCATTGCGGATTGCACAAGGTGATGTGCCACCAGTATTGCAAAAAGTGGCGTTGCATGCGCTCGATTTAGGTTTGTTGCAAGCAGGGGCAGGTGTGAAGGGGGAGTTTGAAAATCGATTGAAAGCGGTTATTCAAGAGGTTAAATCAGCTTCGATCCCCATTATTTTATTTATTGATGAAGCACATACTTTAATTGGTGCAGGTGCGCAAGCAGGACAAGGCGATGCGGCTAATTTATTAAAACCGCCATTGGCAAGAGGTGAGTTACGTACCATTGCAGCGACTACCTGGGCAGAATATAAAAAATACTTTGAACAGGATGCCGCATTAGCGCGCCGCTTTCAGGTTATTAAAATTGAACAGCCAAGCGAGGAGGCGGCGATTACGATGTTGCGTGGCTTGGTTGAAACTTTAGAACAGCACCATAAAGTTCGTATTATTGATGAAGCAGTGGTGGCGGCTGTGCGATTATCAAATCGTTATTTATCGGAGCGACAGTTACCTGATAAGGCTATTAGTGTACTTGATACGGCGTGTTCACGGTTGGCATTGCTCGAGAGTACCAAAGCTTCACCGCTGGAAGATGGTCAGCGTCAGTTGGAATACTTAGAAATTGAGATGAATCTATTAAAACGTGAAAAGGCAATAGGAAACAGACATGCTAAGCGGTTGCAACAACTTCAAAAAAAATATCAAGCCTGCAAGGAACGATTGGTAGAATTAAACAATAAGTGGCAGCAAGAAAAAATACTTATCCGCGATATTCGTGCTACTCGTAAGGAACTTGAGCAAAGGCAATTAACACAGCAATCTGCTGATGTCGCAGAGAAAAAATCCATCGCAAAAATAATTTTACAATTACAAAAAAAATGGCAAAAGCTAAATAAAGATTTAGCTAAGTTGCAAGGTGAAAAACCCTTATTACAAGATTGTGTAGATGCCCAATCGATAGCGGAGGTGCTTGCTGCTTGGACGGGTATTCCGCTGGGGCGGATGGTGAGTGATGATATTCAGTCGATATTAACTATTGAACAACGTTTGCAGCAACGTATTATAGGTCAATCACACGCACTTAAAGTTATTGCGCAAAGTATTCGTACTGCTCGTGCTCAATTAACGGATCCTCGCAAACCTGTTGGCGTATTTTTATTGGTAGGGCCCAGCGGTGTTGGTAAAACTGAAACTGCGCTGGCGCTCGCGGAACTTTTGTATGGTGGCGAGCAAAATATGACGGTTATTAATTTGTCAGAATTTAAAGAGGAGCATAAAGTTTCATTGTTATTGGGATCACCTCCAGGTTATGTGGGTTATGGAGAAGGTGGTGTATTAACGGAAGCAGTTCGCCGCAAACCTTATAGTTTAGTGTTACTAGATGAGGTGGAGAAGGCGCATCCAGGCGTACAAGATATTTTTTATCAAGCGTTTGATAAAGGAATATTGCGAGATGGGCAAGGTCGCGATATTAATTTTAAAAATACCGTTATTATTCTTACTTCCAATATAGGAAGCGATCTTATTACCAAGCTTTGTGCAGATCCGGATACTATGCCTGATCCGCAGGCTCTAATAGAGATTATCCGTACGGAATTGTTAAAAACATTTAAGCCAGCATTTCTTGGTCGTGTTACTTTGGTGCCTTATTTTGTGCTTAACGAACAGCTTATGGAGCAAATAGTGAGGCTCCAACTTAATAGAATACAGCAGCGAATTTTAGCAAATTATCAAGCAAATTTAATTTATGCTCCTGAAATAATAGATATCATCATTACTAAATGCCAGGCAAGTGATACAGGAGCGCGTAATATAGAAGCTGTTTTAACGCGTGAGTTACTGCCCGAATTATCAGCCGCTTTTTTAACGGCAATGGCGGAGAATAAAAAAATTACAGAAGTGAAGGTGAGTGGTAATTCTGAGGGGGGATTTAGTTATCAATTAAAATAATCAAATGCGCCGTGATAAACTGCAGAGTATTAGTGAATTAGAAAACTTTAGAACGTGGCTAATTACAACACATTGATAAAATTTTTATAGATTCATATAGGTATATTTTTTAGGTAAATTGCCAGGTTATTACCCTGCATAGGCAGATATTTGTTAATTTCTATTCCATCTCATTTGACAAACGTTAAAAATACTGCAAAATGTCCCTTTAGACACATGATTATACAAAGCAAATTGCGAATGTGGCGAAATTGGTAGACGCGCTGGATTTAGGTTCCAGTGGGGCAACCCGTGTGAGTTCGAGTCTCTCCATTCGCACCAAATAATAGACTTCTTGCATAGTCGGATATTTCCAGTCTGGCTTTATATTAGGGATTATGCAAGAAAGTTAAAATTCTATAGAGGTAAAATAATGGATATTTCTGTCGAAATTACCGGTAGTTTGGCTCGCCGTTTGACGGTGGCAGTACCGGCAGCTGAAATAAACAGCGCTATTCAAAAGCGCATACAAGATTTAAGTAAAACCGCCAAGCTAGATGGGTTTCGTCACGGTAAAATACCTGCCAAGGTGATTGAGCAACGTTATGGCGCTTCTGTTAGAGGTGAAGCTATTGAAGAGATTTTGCAAGCTAGTCTAAGTAATGCGCTTAGGCAAGAAAACTTGCGCCCAGCTGAGCGTCCTACCATTCAATCTTTGGAAGCGGATGAAGGCCAACCGCTTAAATACAGCGCTACTTTTGAAGTGTATCCCGAAGTTCATGTTCATGGTCTCGCTGACATAACGCTAGAAAAAACGGTTGTTACCATTGAAGAGAGTGATGTTAATCAGGTGTTGGAGCAAATGCGTAAGCAACATGCGGAGTGGGAAGCGGTGAGTAGGTCTGCGCAAATGGGCGATAGATTGACCATTGATTTTACCCCTATAGTAGATGGCCAACCGCAGGCAGATGGTGCGCAACAAAATGTAACTCTGATCCTCGATGAAGCCAATACACCACCTGAATTAAAGAAACTGATCAGTGCCAATGTGGGTGATGAATTAACAATAGATTTACCTGAACAAGCCGCCGGGGAAAAGGCTAAACAGGCAATTATTAAAATCCATAAAATTGACGCCGCCAAATTACCTGTGCTTGATGATGAATTCGCTAAAAAATTAGGGGTGGAAACATTAGCAGAGTTCTGCACGCAGGTGCGCGATCATATGGATCAGGAACTTAATAATGTGTTAAAAAATAAGTTAAAAACCCAGCTTATCGATGTACTTATTGCCAAGCACTCAATTGAGTTGCCAAAAGCATTATTAGAAAAAGAACGTGAACATTTAGAAAACGAATGGCAAGAGCGAGTACGCCAAAATACAGCTTCACCCGATGCGACATTACCGGCCGAGGCTAAAGAAAAAAGTTTAGAAGTTGCACGTAGGCGCGTAACGCTGAGCCTCTTATTTGCTGAAATTATTAAGCAGCATAATATTCAGGCCGATGCTGATCGCGTACGTGAACAAGTTTTACGTATTGCAAGTTCGTTTCAAGAACCGCAATCAATTATTGCCATGATCCAAAAGCAACCAGAAATTTTAAATGGCATTCGTTCACAAGTAATGGAAGAGCAGGTTGTTGAGAAATTACTTGAGCAAATGCAATATGCGGAAAAATCAGCAAAATATAGTGATGTAATGCAATTTAGCACAAATCTTGCTAATGAAATGCATCATGAACATGTTCATGATGAGCATTGTAATCATGAGCACCATGGATGATTCTGTGTGATTTTAAAATCATTTTATCAGTGGTCCTTTTTGAATATTATCCTTTATCTTATCAGTAATTTTTAGAGGAATACTTAGCATTATCATGTTATTAGCAGACGTGGTAATGCGATAGTTTTTATACAAAATTAATTATTGTAAGCATGCAGCAAACAAGTGAGAGAAATATGTCCAATTTTACTAAATCAAGAGCGAATTCTGATATACTAAATACTGGTTTGGTGCCCATGGTTGTTGAGCAAACAGCGCGGGGCGAAAGAGCTTATGATATTTATTCAAGGCTTTTAAAAGAGCGCATTATTTTTTTAGTGGGTCAAATTGAAGACTACATGGCTAATTTAGTAATTGCTCAGTTACTTTTTCTTGAATCAGAGAATCCGGATAAAGATATTTCGCTTTATATTAATTCTCCCGGCGGTGTCGTAACGGCAGGGTTAGCCATTTATGACACAATGCAGTTTATTAAGCCAGATGTCAGCACGTTATGTATTGGCCAGGCAGCTAGCGCCGGTGCTTTATTGCTCTGCGGAGGAGCTGCAGGCAAACGCTATTGTTTACCAAACTCTCGTGTCATGATCCATCAGCCATTAGGTGGATTTCAAGGGCAGGCGACAGATGTAGAAATTCATGCTAAAGAGATGTTGTTAATTCGAGATAGAATTAACAAAATTATGGCTAAACATTCAGGAAAATCGCCTGAAGTCATTAAGCATGATACCGAGCGTGATAATTTTATGGGTGCTCAAGAAGCAGTTGCTTACGGGTTAGTTGATTCTGTGATAGAAGGTAGGAATGTAGCTACCAAAAGCTAAAAGGCGATGAGTGTACAAATTAGCCTATTGAAAAATTAAAAACTAACCCTATATATGGTATATATAATAAAGGGGTGATGTATGACCGATCCAAAAATGGGTAAAACGGGTAACCGATTATTTCATTGTTCATTTTGTGGCAAGAACCAGCAGGACGTGCGCAAGTTAATAGCAGGCCCGTCTGTCTATATTTGTAATGAATGTGTGCAATTATGTGAAGATATTTTGCATGAAGAAATGCAACAAGAAGAAAACGGCCAAGGTATTAATGGCAGTGTTAAGCTGCTTGCGCCTCATGAAATTTCCAAAGTTTTAGATGATTACGTGGTTGGGCAGGCTTATGCAAAAAAAGTTCTGTCGGTTGCAATTTATAATCATTACAAACGTCTCGATCACTTTAAAAAAGGCCGTTTATATCAAACAACCAAGAAAGATGACACTGAGTTAAGTAAAAGTAATATTTTGCTGATCGGGCCGACTGGTAGTGGTAAGACTTTGCTAGCGGAAACATTAGCACGTCTGCTCAATGTGCCTTTTACAGTTGCAGATGCAACTACCTTAACCGAAGCCGGCTATGTGGGTGAAGACGTTGAGAATATTATTCAGAAACTATTACAAAAATGCGATGGAGACATTGAGCGTGCTCAAACAGGTATTGTTTATATTGATGAAATAGACAAAATCGGCAGACGCTCTGATAGCCCTTCTATCACGCGAGATGTTTCTGGCGAAGGCGTACAACAAGCTTTATTAAAATTAATTGAAGGTACCGTTGCTTCTGTGCCATTACAAGGCGGACGTAAACATCCTAATCAAGAGATGGTGCAAGTGGATACTTCAAATATTTTATTTATTTGCGGGGGTGCTTTTTCTGGTTTAGAAAAGATTATTAGTGATCGTTCCGAACGTAGTGGGATAGGTTTTTCTGCGCAAGTACGTAGTAAAGATGAGAAAAAGAACCTTAATGAAATTTTGCGCAGGGTAGAACCGGAAGATTTAATTAAATATGGGTTAATTCCTGAATTTATTGGACGTTTACCCGTTGTTGCAACATTGGAAGAGTTAAATATAGAGTCATTAGTTAAAATCTTGAAAGAACCAAAAAATGCGCTTACCAAGCAATATATGAAATTATTTAATATGGATGGTGTTGAATTAGAGTTTCGCGATGATGCATTACATGCGGTTGCTCAGAAAGCTTTGCAGCGTAAAACGGGGGCGCGTGGTCTACGGTCAATATTGGAGGCTGTTTTATTAGATGTTATGTATGAACTACCCGCTTCACCAACAGTTAGTAAAGTTGTGATTGATGCAGGTACTATTAATGGTACTTCACAGCCATTATTAATTTATAAAAAAGCCACAGGGACAGATGCCGCCGGTACTAGTGCAGTGAGTGGTTAAATTAAAAGAGGATTATTCATGTCGGAAGAAGATATAAAAAAAACTGAGCTTGAAGCTATTGTTGAGCCAGAAAATGCAATACAAGAGCTTATCTTAGAAAATAATGAGATTCCTGTATTACCACTGCGTGATGTGGTGGTGTATCCACATATGGTAATTCCCTTGTTTGTTGGCCGTAAACGCTCAATAAAAGCGTTAGAAGCCGCGATGCTTAATAACAAGTTAATATTATTAATTGCGCAAAAGAATGCCGCTGAAGATAATCCAACCGAACAAGGCCTTTTCCAAATAGGTACAGTTTCAACTGTTTTACAATTGCTAAAATTACCGGATGGCACTGTAAAAGTATTAGTTGAAGGGGTACAGCGTGGCCATGTTAAGAATTTTATTCCTAAAGAAGATTATTTGGCCGCTGAGCTTGAACTAATTGAAGTGCCAACAACTGCTAATGAAGATCGCGAGATGGAAATTTTAATGCGCGCGATTTTGTCGCAGTTTGATCAGTATATAAAGCTAAATAAAAAAATCCCACCGGAAATATTAAGTACTTTAGCCGGCATAGAAGATCCAGGTCGTTTGGCTGATATGGTGGCTGCACATTTAACGTTAAAAATTCAAGAAAAACAGCAGATTCTTGAGCAAATTAATTTGCGTGGACGCTTAGAGCGTTTACTGGCTCTGCTGGAATCAGAAATTGATCTCTATCAAGTTGAAAAACGTATTCGTGGCCGTGTTAAACGCCAAATGGAAAAGAGCCAGCGCGAGTATTATCTCAACGAACAAATGAAAGCCATTCAAAAAGAATTAGGTGAGTTGGAAGATGCGCCTAATGAATTAGAAGAATTTGCTAAAAAGATTGAAAAAGCCGGCATGTCAAAAGAGGCGAAGGAAAAAGCAAAAGCTGAGCTAAATAAGTTAAAGAGCATGTCTCCCATGGCGGCGGAAGCAACTGTTTGCCGTAATTATTTAGATTGGATGCTGCAAGTTCCTTGGAAGAAACGCTCAAAAGTTCGTTATGATTTAAAGAAAGCCTTAGAAATTTTAAATGCCGATCATTATGGTTTAGAAAAGGTTAAAGAACGTATTATTGAATACTTGGCTGTTCAACAACGCGTGCGTAAGTTAAAAGGCCCTGTTTTATGCTTGGTTGGACCTCCTGGGGTGGGTAAAACCTCTTTAGGTCAATCTATCGCTGCCGCAACAGGGCGTAGTTTTGTGCGTATGTCCTTAGGGGGTGTGCGTGATGAAGCAGAAATTCGCGGGCATCGCCGTACTTATATTGGTTCTATGCCAGGTCGTATCATGCAGAAAATGGCGAAGGGTACCGTGAAAAATCCCCTTTTCTTGTTAGATGAAGTCGACAAGATGGCAATGGATTTTCGTGGTGATCCGGCGGCTGCCTTATTAGAAGTATTAGATCCAGAACAAAATCATGCTTTTAATGATCATTATTTAGAAGTTGATTATGATTTATCTGAAGTGTTATTTGTTGCGACAGCTAATACACTAAACGTTCCTGGTCCATTGTTGGATCGTATGGAAGTAATCAGGATTCCAGGTTATACGGAAGACGAAAAACTTCATATTGCAATGCAACATTTAGTGCCAAAACAGATAGCGCAAAATGGCTTGAAAACTAATGAGTTAACTATCGCCGACTCAGCTATCACCGACATGATACGTTACTATACGCGTGAAGCAGGGGTGCGTAGTTTAGAACGTGAAATTGCAAAGGTTTGTCGTAAAGTTGTGCGCGAAATATTACAAAAGAGCAGTAAAAAAGCTACGCATACTATTGTAAGTTCGCGAAATCTTGAAAAATATCTGGGCGTCAGAAAGTTTCGTTATGGTTTAGCTGAGGAACATGATCAAATTGGTCAGGTGAATGGCTTGGCTTGGACTGAAGTAGGAGGGGAGTTACTCACTATTGAAGCGGTTGTTATGCCAGGTAAAGGTAAGAACCAACATACCGGACATTTAGGGGACGTTATGAAGGAATCTATTGACGCGGCAGTGACGGTCGTACGTAGTCGCGTGGATAAATTAGGTATCCCCGCTGATTTCTATGAAAAAACGGACATTCATGTACACGTACCTGAAGGCGCTACCCCTAAAGATGGTCCGAGTGCAGGTATAGGCATGTGCACTGCATTAGTGTCTGCTTTCACGAAAATACCAGTACGTTGTGATGTGGCCATGACAGGTGAAATTACGTTACGTGGTGAAGTGCTTCCCATTGGCGGTTTAAAAGAAAAATTATTAGCTGCTCACCGTGGGGGAATTCGTGAAGTAATTATTCCAGAAGAAAATCGCCGCGATTTAAAAGATATTCCTAAAAATATCAAACAGGGATTAATTATTCATCCAGTGCGTTGGATTGATCAAGTGTTAGACTTAGCTTTGCGTACTAAACCCGTGCCCAGTGTAAATCCTGATTTAATCATTCCTTCTGCGGAAATTGAAGAAGCTAAAGAAGGGCATGCAGGTGGTTTAGGGGGTAATACTCATTAGCGTTTGTTTTGCAAGAGCTAAAAAGTTATTTTTTGCCTTGACAGAGGTTTCACCGTATTGATATAACTGCCATTCCTATATTTCTAGGAATGGCTAAATATAGACAAAGTGTTTCAATTTTAGGTTAGGTGCAGCGTGTCAGTAACTGGAATGTGTAAATACATAAAGGTTGAGAAAAGCGTGTTGCGGCAATGCCTAAGAACGAAACGTGATGCGTATAACGTTAGAGCATGGATAAGCAAATCTATTTCAAATAGGCATTTTAATTAGCAAATGCTTGTTATAATGTTTAATTGTAATTTTAATGAGAGGAAGTATGAATAAATCTGAGTTGATTGACCGAATTGCACTTGATGCAGACATTCCAAAAACAGTTGCTACTAAAGCGCTTGATGCAATGTTAAATGGTGTTAGCGATGCACTTAGTAAGGGTGAGCCGGTTGTGTTGATTGGGTTTGGTAACTTTGGCGTAAAAGAACGAGCAGCTCGTAAAGGCCGTAATCCCAAAACAGGCGAAGTCATTGAGATTAAAGCTGCTAAAACAATTAATTTTAAGGTTGGCAAATCTTTAAAGGATAAGGTACAAAAAGGCTAGGAAGTAATTTATATTTTTATCCTTATTGCATTTTAAAAAAAATATGTTACATTACCGGCCTCTAATTTATTTTTCCTAATTTTACTTAATACGGTAAAAATAAATTAAGGCAAAAAGTAATAAATTTTATTT
>CAIUAS010000231.1 GCA_903897205.1 uncultured Gammaproteobacteria bacterium | reverse complement strand
TCTCGCCAGTAAAAACATGGCCAAGGTGCGCATCACAACGTGAACATAGAATTTCAGTGCGCATGCCATCTCTATCGGGAATTTGTTTAACGGCCTCAGTGATTTCTTCATCAAAACTGGGCCAACCGCAACCAGAATGAAATTTAGTCTGAGAGCGAAAAAGCGCGAGGCCACATTGTCGGCATAAATAAGTGCCTGTGTGTTCCCACTCCGTGTATTCACCCGTAAAAGGATATTCGGTGGCTTTATCATGCATTATTTTTAATAGGGAAGAAGATAAGCTCGCGGTTTTAATTACCATATTATTGATCCGAAAATAAAGTGAAAGTTTAGTTCAGCTTAAATTATAGGCTAATGCAATTTTAATTTTGGTTTTACTCGGCGCGTAAGCAAGTTCGCTAGGGTTATTAAAAAAACTTGCCAAAAGCCATATAAAGCAATTTGATGGCGTTTATAAAGCGAGAGATAAACGAGCCTGGCCATTTTTCCTTCAATAAAAAAACTACCTTGTAACACGCCCATTAAATTACCCACGGTATTTTGGCGGCTAAGTGAAATCAGCGAACCATGATCACGATAAATATAAGGAAGTGGCGGCTGATTTTTTAAGCGGCGTAAAATAGTTTTTACTAATAATTTTGCTTGTTGCTGCGCTGCTTGAGCGCGTGGTGGCACGTCGTGATTTTTCCAGTTTGGTTGAAGGCAATGGGCGCAATCACCAAAAGCAAAAATATTTTCATCTAAAGTAGTTTGTAAAGTTTGTTTTACCACTAATTGATTTAAACGATTAACGCTTAAACCATCTAAATAACACAATATTTCCGGCGCTTTAATACCAGCGGCCCACACTTTTAAATCGGCTGCAATAAATAATCCTGTGCTAGTTAATAGCCCTCTATCACTCACTTCTGCGACCCGCTGTCCGGTGTATACTTCTATCTCCATTTTTTGTAGTTGCTGCAAAATTGCGTGAGAAACTTTTTCAGGCAAAGTCGCCAAGAGGCGATCGGCTGCCTCAATAAGAGTAATTTTAATTTTATACTGTGAATTAACTTGGGTGCGGCTATATCGGGCAGCTTGCAGTATCGCATAATGTAACTCGGCGGCTAACTCAACACCAGTAGCTCCTCCACCGACAATAGCAATCGTTAATTGACTAAAGCCTTGTAGCTGCAATTGATTTTGATTTTGCAGGAACTTTTTTAAAAGTTGTTGTTGGAAATGTTCTGCTTGTATGCGTTCATCTAAAAACGTGCAATATTCTTTTGCACCTGGTGTACCAAAATCATTAGTGACACTACCAATAGCAATTAGTAAGGTATCATAATGCAAGGTACGACGTGGAATAATTTCATGACTATTTTCATCAAAAATGGGCGCTAAAAAAATTTGCTTATTGGTTCGAGTAAGTCCGTCTAATTTGCCAAATATAAAGTTAAAATTATTATAATAGGCATGCGCTATATAATTTAATTCATCTTCGTTCGATAACAAGGTGCCCGCAGCGGCCTCATGCCAAAGTGGTTTCCACAAGTGCGTTAAAGAAGAATCGACTAAGGTAATATTAGCTTTTTTCCCTTTGCCTAATTTTCTTGCGAGCCGAGTAGCAAGCTCTAAACCACCAGCGCCGCCACCCACAATAACAATTTCATGGGGTTGATATTGCATAAATTAATTTTCACGACAAAGAATCAGTCAGATTTATTATAAAGGTTTTTTGGAAAGAAAGTGGGAATAGCTTTGTTTAATTAATTAAAAAGGAAATGACTGACAGCTAAATGCCCATTTTCTGATAGCAGAATAATATAATATTAAAGCAGCTTATTGTTTGTTAGTTGCCTGAGTTGCTTGCCAGGTATTTTGTAATAAAGCGGTTACTGTCATTGGGCCAACGCCGCCGGGTACGGGTGTAATCCAACCAGCGCGCTCATAAGCGATAGCAAAATCTAGATCGCCTGTTAAGGTATCATTAACGGTACGATTCATTCCCACATCAATAACAGCAGCGCCTGGTTTAATCCATTCGCTCGCAATAATATTAGTTTTTCCAATGGCGGATACTAAAATATCAGCTTGTTTAACATATTCCGCTAAATCGCGGGTGAAGCGATGGCAAACCGTTACCGTGCAACCCGCAATTAATAATTCCAATGCCATGGGCCTGCCCACAATATTAGAAGCGCCTACCACCACGGCATGCATGCCGCGAATAGTCAGCGAGGTTGATTGCAATAATTGCATAATTCCATAAGGTGTGCAGGGCCGCAGCGCAGGCCGTCGTTGCGCTAAACGCCCTAGATTATAAGGGTGAAAACCGTCAACATCTTTGCTTGGATGAATACTCTCAAGTAATAAATTAGCATCGATTGCGGCCGGTAAGGGTAGTTGCAATAAAATACCATTCACTTGCGGATCATTATTTAATTGATTGATGAATGCTAATAATTCATCTTGGGTAGTGCTGGCAGGTAAATCATAATTATAGGAAATAATGCCTATGTGTTTGCAAGCCTGGCGTTTGCTATTAACATAAATTTGCGAGGCATGATCACTTCCAACCAAAATCACCGCTAAACCAGGCGCGTTATGGCCCGCTGCAATATGCTGCGCAATTTGTGTTTTAAGCTCATGTCGAATAGTTTCAGCAAGTTGTTTGCCATTTAAAAGTTGTGCTGTCATGTATCTCGCTACTCGTGTTCTTCCCGCCCGTGTGGGAAGGACTAATATGATTGATAATAGGTAGACAGTATACTAATCAATGCCTGAAATGACGAGTTCCCGTTATTATCATGGCGATCTTAGCTTTATCGGCGGCGGCAATAGAATCGGCGTCGCGCACTGAACCGCCTGGTTGAATAATTGCGCTAACACCTAATTGCGCGGCGAGTTCAACGCAATCGGGAAAAGGGAAAAAGGCATCTGAAGCCATCACGGCGCCTTTGACATTTTCACCGGCGCGTTCAGCAGCAATGCGCACACAATCAATTCGATTTGGCTGGCCGCCGCCTATGCCAATGGTGGCTTCACCGTGTGCCAAAACAATCGCATTTGAGCGCACCGATTGACAGGCTTGCCAAGCAAACATTAAAGCAAGGCGTTCTTGTTCAGTAGGTTGCCGTTGCGAAGCGACTTTCCATGCTGGCAAAGTGGGATCGCCAATATCTAAATCTTGGCACAATAAACCACGATTAATCGAACGCCATTCTTGCAAAGGTTCTAAGGTTAATCGAGGAATTTCTAACAAACGACAATGCGTGCGCTTTGCTAAAATAGCGCGCGCGCTTTGGGTAAATTGAGGAGCGACAATACACTCAACAAATAAATTACCTAATGCGCTAGCAGTGGTTTCATCAAACACGGTATTACTTGCAATAATACCGCCAAAGGCTGAAATAGGATCACACGCTAATGCGGCTTGATAAGCTTGCGTTAAATTTTCATGTGAAGCGATACCGCACGGCGATAAGTGTTTTACAATGCAAATCGTTGGTTTAGTAAAACGTAATACGGTTTTCCAGGCAGCATCTAAATCTAACAAATTATTATAAGAAAGTTCTTTGCCTTGTAATAATTGCCCACCTAAAGGCCCCTCATTGGGTACAAAACTATAAAGTGTGGCGGCTTGGTGTGGATTTTCGCCATAGCGTAATTTTTGTTGTGGATATACCGTTAATTGCGTGGTTTCACTATCCGCCAAAAAGTGCGTAATAGCAGCATCATATTGGCTAGTGACGGCAAAACCTTTTATTGCTAACTGTTTGCGGGTAGTTTCTTGTAAATCATTTTGTTGGATTTTATTTAATACTAGTGAGTAATCAGCGGGTTCGCAGACCAACGTTACACGCTGAAAATTTTTTGCAGCCGCGCGAATTAAAGTGACGCCTCCAATATCAATTTGCTCAATGGCTGCTTCCATAGTCACGCCAGCTTTGGCAATGGTTTGCGTAAATGGATAAAGGTTAACTGCCACTAGATCAATATAATCCCAACCCATTGTTAATAGTTCAGCGTGATCAGCCTCAGTATCGCGTGCTAATAAACCGCCATGAATAGCAGGGTGCAATGTTTTTACACGCCCGCCTAACATTTCAGGAGATTGCGTGTAATCAGCAACTTCCGTGACGGGCAGCCCATTTTCCCGCAGGATTTTTGCGGTGCTGCCTGAAGCGAGTAATGCCCAGCCGCACTCATGCAAGCCTTGGGCAAATTCAATTAAACCGGTTTTATCGTAGACTGAAAGTAAAGCGCGTGGCATTGCTATAAACTCCGCAAAAAATAGTGAATTAAGTAAATTGCAGGAAATAGTGATTCTTATTTTCTGCCGGTTACCTAGAATAACTAAACTCAAATAGAATGCAAGTTAGCATTGCGTTTGTGCAGATAGTTGAAAGCAATTAACTTTGTTTTTTATTAAAAATAAAGGCTAGACGATAATCTTTTTCAGGGTGTCAATTAATAATCGATGTTCTGCACGATGCATGCGTTCAGTTAATGTGGTCAGCGTATCTTCAAGATAAATTGGTATAATGACCTGATTTAACACCGGTCCACAATCAATATCTTCATCCGGCACTAAATGCACCATAATCCCTGTGTGATTAATTTTGCCGGCTTGATAATCGGCAAAGGCGCGCTCAATGGCTTGAGTGCCAGGAAACATACCAGGTAACGCCGGATGTAAATTAAGGACTTTATTAAAAAAGTGTTTTAAAAAATCCAGCGAAAGAATGCGCAGCCAACCTGCTAAGATAATCCAATCAGGTTGATATTTTGCTACAGCTTGGGCTAATGCTGCATCATAGGCGTGGCGTTCTTGCTGTGGTGAAGATAATTGAATTAAAGTAGGAATATTAGTTTGGCGCGCGCGCTCAAGGCCATAAACATTTTCTTTGTTGGATACCACGCAAACAATTTCTGCATTTAATTGTTTATTGCGGCAAGCATCAATAATGGCTTGTAAATTAGAGCCATTGCCAGAAATTAATACGACTAAGCGTGCCGGTGCTTTCATTTTAATTGAACTCGTTTTTCACCTGAAATTAATTGACCTATCTGCCAAAGTGGTTCGGTGATTAATTCTTCTAATAAACTCACATTTTCCGGCGCGGTTACGATAATCATGCCAATGCCCATGTTTAACACGCGATACATTTGTTCTAAAGGAATATTACCGTGTTGTTGAATAAAATTAAATAAGGCGGGCACTGGCCAACTATTTAAGTGAATTTCTGCCGCTAAATGCTTGGGTAATACCCGTGGAATATTTTCTAAAAAGCCGCCGCCCGTAATGTGAATTAACGCTTTAATAGGGGAGGCAGGATGCTCCATCGCTTTTTGTAAAATAGTTAAATAACTGCGATGCGGCGCTAATAGGGCATCAATGAGTGGCACATCTAATTCAGCGTAAGTTTTACTTAAATCAACGTTTGCTAATATTTTGCGGATTAATGAATAACCATTGGTATGAGGGCCTGAAGAAGTTAAACCAAGCAAGACATCATTTTCAGTTAAATTATCGCGTGGTAATGCCTGTGAACGTTCTACAACGCCCACGATAGTGCCGGCCACATCGAAAGTGTTTGGCATATAAATGCCTGGCATTTCTGCGGTTTCACCGCCTAATAAGGCGCAATTAACTGCTTGGCAGGCTGCGGCCATACCAATCACAATGCTGGCCATTTTTTCTGCTTCTAATTTGCTGGTGGCGAGATAATCTAAAAAAAACAGAGGCTTTGCACCTTGCACTAAAATGTCATTGACCGAGTGATTAACAATGTCATAGCCTAAGGAATGTAAGCGATTAAATTGCGCGGCTAAATGTACTTTAGTACCGATGCCATCGGTGGAAGCAACT
Source organism: uncultured Gammaproteobacteria bacterium (assembly GCA_903897205.1). Lineage (GTDB taxonomy): Bacteria > Pseudomonadota > Gammaproteobacteria > CAIUAS01 > CAIUAS01 > CAIUAS01. The sequence continues at coordinate 15,443 of CAIUAS010000231.1, read as the reverse complement.
AATACAGGCTGTTGCATATTTTTAAATGCGGACACATCAAACATGCCGCCAAAAGCACCAATGCCGGCTAATACTTCTTTGCCATAAGTTGCGCGCACAGCGGCTGACATTAATTCTACGGTGTGTGTGCCTTCGTCAATATTCACGCCGGCTTCGGCGTAATGATCAATTTCAATTTGATTTGTCATGGTTAAATTCCAGGTTTGTTTTTCTATGGTATTTAGAATATACCAAGTTAAGTTTTAAAACCGCAAAATCTCAATAGGTTGGGTAGTTGTAAAATTTATTGTTTATTTTCCCCAATATCTTTTCGATATTGCATTCCTTCAAAATGGATCTTTTCTATTTGCTGGTAAGCGATTTTTATCGCGTCAGCTAAATTATTTTCCCAGGCTGTGATACCTAATACACGGCCGCCATGATTAATAATATTTTTTTCTTGCCAGCGGGTGCCTGCGTGAAATATGGCTACTTTATTGGCATTAAGCTTATTTAATCCAGTAATAGTAAAACCAGTTTCATTTTTTTCTGGATAGCCTTTAGAAGCTAAAATAACACAGACAGCGCTGGCACTTTTCCAGTGGATAGGGCAATCAGTTAATTTACCGGTAACGCAGGCTTCGATAATATCTATTAAATCGCTGTCTAATAATGCTAATAATACTTGGGTTTCAGGATCGCCAAAGCGGCAATTAAATTCTAATACGCGTGGGCCAGCGGGTGTTAACATTAAGCCGGCATATAATACGCCAATAAATAATTTATTTTCGTTGCGTAAACCATCAATGGTTGTTTGTAAAATTGTTTGGGCTAATTCAGTTTGTAAAGCAGGCGGACAAATACTAAGGGCAGGGGCGTAAGCGCCCATGCCGCCGGTGTTAGGCCCGCGATTATGATCTAATAAACGTTTGTGATCGCGCGCTGGTGGCATTAATTTAATGCTGTAACCGTCGGTAAATGCTAATAATGAAACTTCTTCGCCTATTAAACGTTCTTCAATAATAACTTCATTGCCTGCTTGGCCTAAAGAATGTTGTTCTAATAAGGCTTGCAAAATAGTTTCTGTTTCTGCCAGTGAATCAGGTAAATAAACACCTTTACCGGCTGCCAGGCCAGAGGCTTTAATGACAATCGGATAATTAAGTGTGTTCACATAATTTAATGCAGGCGCTAATTCGCTGAATGTTTGATAGCGTGCGGTGGGAATATGATGGCGCGCCATAAAGTCTTTAGAAAATGCTTTGGAAGCTTCAATTTGCGCCGCTGCCTGCGTAGGGCCAAATACGCGAATATGCGCTTTAATTAAAGCATCACTTAAACCGGCCGCTAAAGGTGCTTCGCTGCCGACAATAACCAGGTCTATTTTTTCTTGCACAGCAAACGCGACTAATTCTGTGATATTTTGTTCCGCTATTTTAATAGGGCAGGCAACTTTATCGGTGTATTGTTCTTTTAATAATAGAGTGCTGGCATTGGTAGAAGTGGTGTAAAGTTTAGTTAAACGCGGGGATTGCAGTATTTTCCAGGCGAGCGCATGTTCGCGTCCGCCGGATCCAATGATTAATATCTTCACTATTCAAAGCCTGTTTTAGTGTGTTGGGTATTAATTTTAAAGGGATAAACGCCAGTAAAGCAGGCATTGCAATAACCTTCTTTGCGGCCGATGGCGCGCATGACCCCTTCTACCGATAAATAATGCAGGGAGTCGCAGCCAATATGCTCGCGAGTTTGTTCGATAGTCATGCGATGCGCAATTAATTCATCATAAGTTCCCATGTCAACGCCCATATAACAAGGATGCGCAATGGGCGGGCAAGTAATGGCTAAATGCACTTCTAACGCGCCCGCCTGACGCAGTAGTTTTACTAGGGGGCCGGAAGTATTGCCGCGCACAATACTGTCATCGATGACGATCACGCGTTTGTCTCGTAAATTATCAGGTAAAGCATTAAATTTTAATTTAACGCCTTGGCGACGTAAGGTATCGGTGGGTTGAATAAATGTGCGGCCAATATAGCGATTTTTTATAAAGCCATCGTTGTGAGGAATATGAGAAACGCGTGAAAAACCAATGGCCGCAGGAATAGCGGAATCGGGTACGGGAATGACAACGTCCCCTTTAAGTTGAGTTTCCTGCCAGAGTTCTTCGCCTAAGCGTTGTCGTACATGATGCACGCTTAATTCATCCCACACACTATCAGGACGTGAAAAATAAATATGCTCAAAAGTGCAGCGTGCTAAAGGTTGTGCGGGTTTTAAGCCTTGACAACTTTTTAGGCCGTGCGCATCTAGCGTCACGATCTCGCCTGGAGCGATTTCGCGAATATGATGACATCCTAAGGTTTGCAATGCGCCGGATTCAGAAGCCACTGCAAAACCACCGTTGGGCAAATGGCCCAAGCTTAACGGACGAAAGCCCCACGGATCGCGAACAGCTAATACTTTATCTTGGGTGAGTAATACTAAAGAATAAGCGCCTTGCCACGCGCCCATGACGGTTTGTAAGCGCTCTTCCCACGTGTCGCCCCTAGCGCCAGCCAGCGCCATCAGCATAATGCCGCTGTCAGAGGAAGTGGGTAGGCCAATGCCGCGTTGCAAGATTTCGCTGCGTAATTGAGCAGCGTTAGCAATGTTGCCGTTGTGTGCAATGGCTAAAGGACCGAATTGAGTGTCGACTAAAAAAGGCTGCGCATTACGCAATGAAGAAGAACCTGAGGTTGAATAGCGTGTGTGGCCTATTGCAAGATGGCCTGTTAAGGGAGAAAGATTGCCTTGGTTAAACACTTGGGAAACGAGCCCAAGACCTTTGTGATCGCGAATAATTCTGCCATCGGCTACCGCAATACCGGCGGCTTCTTGGCCGCGATGTTGAAGTGCATGCAGGCCGAAATAAGCCATGCTGGCCGCTTCTTCTGCAGGAGCAAAAATGCCGATGACGCCGCATTCCTCATGGGGTTTATCTGTTGTCATGATGTTTTTTATTTTAGGAGAATTTTATTAAATGTATTTTGTGATGTTGCATAGTTTAGCATAATATTCGTCTGAGTAATGAGGGGATTGAGGGAAAATTAGTTTGCCCTATCTTATGCATTGCTCGGCGAGTTAATACTGAAACAGAAATTTTTGTCCTGATGGTTTCTTGTTGGGCTTTATTCTGAATTAAAAATTATTTTAAAAGAGAAAACGATGAAAAAAAATGAGCAAACGCCGGCGAGTATGCCTAGTGTGCCTAAACCAATAAAAAAAGAAATAGCCCTTTTTTTAGATACTACAAATCTTAGCAAGCTGAGTCTTGTGTCGAAAGAATGGCGTGAAATTATTTTAGAAGATCCACGAAGAAAAGGTTTAATGACTAATAATATAAATTCACAAAGGTTGTTCGCGGGTAAAGCGCCGTCTCATTATGGTATGGGTGGCTCCGCCATGGGAGTGTTGTTGGGGGTTTTGTTTGCTTTAGCGGTGGTTGATAAACTGGCTGGTGAGCATGAAATTAAAAATGCTGGGGATTTGCATGCGCTGAAAGGCATTGGTTTTGGTGTGGTGTTTCTCATGGTGATCATTTGTGGTGTGTTAGGAGGATGTTATGGCCTCGCTAAGAAAAGGAACATAGAAAATAAAATTGAAGATATACAGAATTATAAGATGAAAATCGCTTGATGGTGAGTTTGGTCTATTAAAAAGGGGGGGTATGAAAAAGCGAGCAATAGAAAACGAAAGCGATGCGCAAGGTTCTAAAAAGCAATTGATGGCGAAAAAGCTTGATATATTGCAATTAATAAAAAAAGAACAGTGGGAATCGGTAAAGCAGTTAGCTCATCAAAATTTAATAAGTGTCGAATTGTTGTCTTCGCAATCGCTGGCGGAGTCTGACCCGGGTAAAAATGCAATCTGGTGGATGGTTTATCATCAGCAATGGGAATTATTTGAATTATTGTTAAATAAAAAATTAATCACGGCTGAACAACTGGCGCTTGCTGCTACGGCAAGTGATGTGGAAGGGATAAATGCGATCTGGATGTTGGCGCATCATCAGCAGTGGAGTTTGCTTAAGAAAATGGTGCCACTAGAATTAATTACAGTAGGTCAATTATTAATAAACTCCCTTGCAGATTTCGATAAAAAAAACGCATTGAAAATATTGGTAGATGCGCAGCAATGGCAGCTTTTATTTTTATTAATTTTAGCTTTTAAGGAAAAAGCTCAGGCGCTGGCGAGTCTATTATTAGAAACGCTTAAGATACTCCCCGCTACGCTAAATAATAATGATGTAAAAGAGCTTTATACGATAATTGCTATCTTACGGGTTATCAATAAGGTAACAATTACTAGTGTTGGGGCTGAGAAGATTAAGCTTTTGGATGCAGCGCTTGAATTATTTAAGACAGTGCTTGCAGTTTTATTAGTGCCGCCAAAAATTCAATTAAATAGATCTTTTTTGCCAGCTGAGCTTGCAAAGGAGATTTTGAGTTATGTTTATCCTATGTTTTTTTGTCATGCGCATGCTTTAATAGAACCAATACCTTTGCAAACGTTCAAGAGTAATGAACAAGCAATAGATGAATTTGCTGAGTTGGCTATTAATAAAGGACTTATCAGGCATACTACTTATGGAGCGAGGTTTTTTTCGACTAATAAAATTGTCGATAATGTTAAACAAAATTTTTCGATAGCGCTGCAAGCGTTTATGCAGAAAAAGCAATATGCTAGCCTTTCTAGGCAAGCACAGCTTAATATTTGCAATTATTTAATTGCAAATGGCGACCGAATAGAAAAAGATACTTCGGCTGATAATTTTGAACTTTTATTCAATGAACTGCATGCTAAAACGGCAAAAAAAACGGCAGGTAAGCCTATCGAACCGCTAAGTATAAAATTCAAGCGCTAACAGAGTCGTTTATTTAATTTCACTCAAATTAAATAATTGATCACCTAATATAGTATAGACGGGCCAGCCCGTTAAACGCCGGCCTACAAACGGAGACCAACCGCATTTGGTTTTTAAGGTATTTTCATTAACAATCGCTTGTTTATTTAAGTCCACTAACACAATATCTTCATTGACAGGCAGGCGAAAAATTTCGCGTGCACGCGTGGAGGTCAGTGCCACAATATGTTCCAATGTTAATAAACCTTCATGATAAGCATTTAATAACAGCGGCAATGCCGTTTCAATGCCAGGAATACCGGAAGGACATTTTCCATACGGTAATATTTTTTCCTCCAGAGTGTGTGGCGCATGATCAGTGCCCAAGGTGTCAATGATATTGTCACGAATGGCGGCAAATAAGGCAGCTTGATGTGGCGCTGGGCGAATAGGCGGATTCATCACCACTTTGCCGCGCCATTGTTCATAAGCACTATCATTGATAAATAAATGATGGGGGGTGGTTTCAGCATATACGGCTAAACCTTCTGCTTTAGCCGCTTTAATTAAATTAATTTCATCCAGCGTGCTGACATGTAAAATATACAAGCGAGTTTTATACAGGCGTGCTAATGCAATGGCTTTTTCTACGGCACGGGCAGCCACTTCAGGACTGCGTATTGTAGAGTGAATGCTATAATCTGTATGGCCGCTATATTTTATTTTTTGTTGCTGCAGCATAGACTCGTCTTCGGCGTGGACAGCGACTAACATATCTTGCGAAGCGGCAATCGCAAAAACCGCATGCAAGCTGCTATCATCATCTATTACTAAATTACCCGTGCTGCAACCCATAAATACTTTAATGCCAATGACGGCAGCTTTTACTTTAGGAATTTCATCGAGGTGATTTTTATCGGCGCCAAAGAATAAATGATACCGTAAAGGGATACCCGCTTCGGCTAATTGTTTATCGATTAATTGTTTTTTTTCGCGTAATAATTCCGCTGTTACCGTGGGCGGTAAGGTATTAGGCATATCAAATACGGTGGTATAACCGCCACAAATGCTCGCTTTTGCAGCCGTGCGCCAATCTTCTTTATGTTCTAAACCAGGCGTGCGAAAGTGGACGTGTGGATCAATTAAGGCGGGGAGTAAAGTGAGTTGCTCCGCATTAAGCGTGATTTCTGCTGCGCTGGGAAGGCTTAAATTTTTACGCTGATTAGCTAAAGTTTGTATATTATTAATATGAATCATAGTGCAGCACTCAGTGCAACCAGGTGATCGCGATCAAATTGCTCTTCACAATATCGGCACGTCAGCTTAATTTGTTTGCCGTATTCTTCTAAATAAAAATGCGTTTTAATGGCTTCGGTTTGGGTGATGCAGACAGGATTGGCGCAAGTAAAAACGCCGACAATGCTGTCTGGAAAACGAGTCGTAATTTTCTTAACAATATCAAAATTTTCAATAATATTAATAGTAGCTTTAGGGGCAAATACCGTCACTTCATTCGCTTCAGTGTCAGTTAATATCCGATTTTCAATTTTAATGAGATCTTTAAGTCCTAAGCTTTTGCTGACCAGATTAAGCCCTAGGGTGACGCAATTTTTATGTGTCCCTATTTGTAATAACTTTAAAATTTTTAAAGCTTGTGCTGCTGGGATGTGATCAATCACGGTCCCATTTTTAATGGCCGATACGGAAAGTGTTTTCGTCATAATGATATCCTATTTGTTGAGTAACAAATTTAACAACGCTTGGCGCACCCAGATACCATTGGCAGCTTGCTCAAAGTAATAAGCATGTGGAGTGTTATCAATACTCATCGGTATTTCATTAACGCGTGGCAAAGGATGTAATATTTTTAAGTTTGGCTTGGCTTTATGCAAGCAGGCGGGATTTAAAGCATAATGTTCTGTGAAAGTTTGATATTCTAATGGAGTGAAACGCTCTTGCTGAATGCGGGTCATATAAAGAATATCCAATTTATGAATAACGTCTTCAATCGATTGGTGAAAAGAAAATTTAATGCCTTTTTTCTTTAAGTGATTAGCAAATTGCTCGGATAAACTTAATGCTTCGGGAGCGATTAAAAATAAGCGAATATCAAATAAAGCTAACAGCTGAATTAAAGAATGAATAGTGCGGCCATATTTTAAATCACCTGTTAAAGCAATGTTCAGTCCTGCTATTTTCTGCTGACATTCTTTAATGGTAAATAAATCCAGCAAGGCTTGCGTGGGATGTTGGTTGGCCGCATCGCCAGCGTTAATAACCGGTTTATTGGCTACATCGGCCGCTAAGCGTGCCGCGCCGGCATGGGTATGGCGAATCACAATTAAATCGGCATAATTTGCGATAATTTTAATGGAATCGTGTAAACTTTCGCCTTTTTTGATAGAGGTGTTCTCAGCATCGCTAAAACCAATCACTCGCGCGCCTAAGCGCAAGGCGGCTGTTTCAAAAGATAACCGAGTGCGGGTAGAAGGTTCAAAAAAACAGTTGGCAATAATTTTGTGCTGTAATAGATCGGGCGCCGGTTTTGCTTTTAATTGCGCCGCTGTTTTTAAGATATGATTAATTTGATCTAATTGCAGATCAGCAATGGAGATAATATCGGTTCCGTATAAAGTGTTATTCATGATTAATTTACCGCAAGTTTTATGCTTAGCCATTTAAGTTGCTACAAGAATATACCAAACGTTGAGATTTTGCGTTTTTATTGCGCTAGCTAACATCGGTGGCCCGGGCCCTGTCGCTGCGGTACTCCTTCTTAGCGTTTATAAAACACAAAAACTCAACGGGTTTGGTATATACATAATCTCTGCTCTTAGCAAGTCTATCAAATAATAGGCTGTTTATTTGTCGATCTAATTCACGTGATGACCAACGATTTTTACTGGCTTCAAACTCATAAAACAGTCTAGCTTCTGGGCGTGAAATTCTCATCAAAAGTCTATAATGCGTCCATGACAAATTTTGATTAAAAGCTGGCATCGCAGATTTCCGACGCGCCGCGTCGGATTTTAAGCCGTCTGTTATCTGATAGGTTAAATAAAATTTTCTAGCATGTTCCAGTGTGTCAACACCAAATCCGCGCATGTACTTGCTTTGAAGTTTTATAGACAAGTTTTCAAGTACTGCTTTTCCATATTCTGCACGCTTTTTTCCATGCTGTTCTTCTTCCACAATTTCTTTGCCTATTTGCCAATAAGCTTTAACCATCTCAACATCGATAGTTTTTTGGATGTGGCTACGGGCATAATCAATATGAGATACAACACGGGAATAAAGAGCATTTATGCGCGTGTTGCTAGTGAAAATCGGCAAATTATCTTTTTTCAAAAGTTTTTTGCTCACCTTAAAAAATCCACCTTTAAAAATTGGACCTGATTATATATTGGAACTTAAATTTTCGCTTATTTTATCCAGTATTTGAATTTATATATAACATAGGAGGGTTATATAAGTTTGGCCCCCGATATTCTAGTTAATCGTTATGTCAAATTATCCTTAATTTGTCAACCGTAATTCAACACTACTCCATTATAAGTTTTCTAATAAATTTATTAATTAATACCCCATGGCTCGCTACGGGGTATTTTATTAAATATTAGCTTTTATGGATTAAAACAGGCGCCATGTCATGCGTGTATAAATCCGATTTTTTATGCGAATTCATAAAATCCTGCCAAGAACGGATTGTTTCAGTTGACATCGGTTGTTCTACTAAACATTGCAAAATAATTAAAGCGGTTTGTAGGTTGGTAATTAAAGGAATATGGTGATCGATAGCCATTCTGCGCATGGTGAAACCATCGGTTTTTTGCGTATTGTTGCTGGTTTTATGGCTGGGAATATTAATAATTAAATCCACTTTGCGATTAGCAATAATGTCAGTAATATTGGGTTGCTGTTTTTCGCTGACTTTGTGCACAAAATAGGAACCAATGCCATTTTTTGTTAAATAACGATGTGTGCCTTCGGTGCTGTAAATTTCCCAGTGGGCTTCGTCTAATTGTTGCATTAATTCCAATAATTTTTCTTTATGGGCATCCGCAATGCTGACTAAAATACTTTTGTTATTAATGGTTTGATCGGTGGCTAGCCACGCATTAAAAAAAGCGTCTTTTAAATTTTCGCCCAAACAAGCGACTTCGCCAGTTGAGGCCATTTCCACATGGGCAACGGGATTAGCCCCTTTTAAGCGACTATAAGAAAATTGGGGTGCTTTAACTCCAACATAATCTAATTCGAGCGTTTCGTAAGTTTTCGGTTGATATTTATCTAGCAGCACTGCGGTCGCAATTTCAATTAAATTGTGATTAATGACTTTTGACACAAAGGGGAATGAGCGAGAGGCGCGGACGTTGCATTCAATCACTTGAATAGAATTATTTTTAGCAATGAATTGAAGGTTAAAGGGCCCAGTAATATTTAAAGCGCGGGCAATTTGTCGCGTTATTTTTTTGGTGCGCCGAATGGTTTCTAAATAAAGTTTTTGTGGTGGTAATACTAGCGTCGCATCGCCTGAGTGAATACCGGCATTTTCAATATGTTCAGAAATCACTTCGATTACCACCTCACCGTTTTTGGCAACCCCATCAATTTCTAATTCTTTGGCGTCTTGAATAAATTTCGAAATAACAACCGGATGATCGCGCGATACTAAAGCGGCGGCTTGTAAATATTCTTCGAGCGTTTCAGTATCATAAACGACATTCATCGCAGCGCCCGATAAAATATACGAAGGGCGAATTAAGACCGGATAGCCTACTTTGTCAGCGAATGCTTGTGCTTTTTCCAGACTGGTTACGCTTTCCCAACTGGGTTGATCAATATTAAGTTGATTTAATAAAGCAGAAAATTTTTCGCGATTTTCCGCCATATCAATATCTTCTGGTGGAGTGCCAAGCAAGTGATTGCCCGCTTGCGATAAAGGCATCGCTAAATTATTGGCAATCTGGCCGCCGACTGAAACAATGATGCCGTGGAGATTTTCAAATTCAGCAATGTCTTGCACGCGTTCAAAGGTTAATTGTTCGAAGTAAAGGCGATCGGATTCGTCATAATCGGTTGAAACGGTTTCTGGATTAGAATTAATGATAATAGAAATTTCACCCATCTTGCGCAAGGTGCGGGATGTGTTGACCGCACACCAATCAAACTCAACAGAAGAACCAATAGAATAAGGCCCAGAACCTAAAATTAATAGAGCAGGTTTGGCTGAAGGCTGTATGTCATGCGTTTCGGCGTGATAAGTTAAATAAAGATAATTAGTGAGCGTTGCAAATTCACCGGCTAAAGTATCAATTTGTTTAATATAAGGGATTACTTTAAATTCTTTACGTAAATGACGTATGCTTGATTCGGATTGATTTTTAAGGGCAGCGATTGCTTTATCAGAAAAGCCCGCTTGTTTAATCGTGCTAAATAATTCACGGGTTAATGTTTCAGCAAGAATGCGTTTTTCAAGTTGCGCTATCGCATGAATATGCTGTAAAAACCACGGATCAATTTTTGTTAATTTGTGTGCGGTTGCTAGATTACCGTCTTGTTTGAAGAAATTATATAAGGCAAATAAGCGGCGATCAGTCGCGAATTCCATTTCTTTTTGGGGCTGGGCAATCGCGTGTGGATAATCGCTTAAGCAGGAGGCGCCAATATTTAACATGCCAACGGCTTTTTGCAGGGCTTCAGCAAAAGAACGGCCGATACTCATCACTTCACCAACGCTTTTCATTTCGGTGCCAATGGTGCGATCGGCCGCTTTTAATTTATGAGTATCCCAGCGCGGAATTTTAACGACAATATAATCTAAGGCCGGTTCAAAAAAGGCGCAGGTTTTTTGCGTGACGGTATTTTTTAATTCATAGAGTTGATAACCCAACGCTAATTTCGCCGCGATAAATGCCAAGGGATAACCGGTGGCTTTAGACGCCAGTGCACTGGAACGTGATAAGCGCGCGTTCATTTCGATAACGCGATAATCGCCATTGTGCGGATTAATCGCATATTGAATATTGCATTCACCGACAATATTAAAATGTGCCGCGACTTGCAGGGCCATGTTGCGTAAATGTTGATGTTGTTCATTATTTAAAGTTTGGGCGGGAGCAACGACAATACTTTCGCCGGTGTGAATGCCCATCGGATCTAAATTTTCCATATTACAGACAGTGAGGGCATTACCGGCGCTGTCGCGAATAATTTCATATTCAAATTCTTTCCAGCCTAATAAATATTCTTCAATTAATACTTGTGGCGTGATGGCTAAACATTCTTGCGCGCGTTGCTGTAGCATTTCAGCATTTTCAATTTTGCCTGAACCTAAACCGCCCAAGGAAAAACCAGAACGCATCATAATGGGATAACCAATTATTTCAGCGGCGGCTAGGGTTGCTTCAACTGTGGTTGCGCAAATGCTTTGGGGGGATTTAATGCCAATACTTGCTAAATGTTCTTTAAATAAATCACGATCTTCACTGCAGCGGATAGTCGCAACACTGGTTCCTAAAACTTGCACATTATATTTTGCTAATATGCCCATTTCTTCTAATTGCAAACCAAGATTTAAGGCAGTTTGCCCGCCAAAACCTAATAAAATCGCATCAGGTTTTTCTTTAGCAATAATTTTAGTAACCGTTGGCATATTTAATGGCTGCAAATAAACTTCATCTGCCATGTTGGCATCCGTTTGCACGGTTGCAATATTGGGATTAACGAGAATTGTTTTAATACCTTCTTCTTTTAATGCCTTGATAGCTTGTGAACCTGAATAATCAAATTCACCCGCCTGCCCAATCCGCAAACCGCCAGAACCGAGAATTAATACTTTTTTGCCTTTAAATTGCATATGCTCTCTTTGTTTTTTGTTTATTTTAATAGTGCGTAAAATTTCTGAAATAACCATTGCGTATCCAGCGGGCCTGGTGCTGCTTCAGGGTGAAATTGTACTGAGAAAAAAGGTAATTGTTTATGTTCAATGCCCGCAACGGTATTATCGTTTAAATTACGAAATGAAATCTGCCAATCAGCCGGCAACGTTTCTTCATCGATAGCATAACCGTGATTTTGTGAGGTTAAATAACAGCGCTTGTTGCTTAATTCCATACAGGGTTGATTATGCGAACGATGGCCAAAAGGCATTTTATAAGTTTGGGCGCCAATGGCTAATCCCATTAATTGAGTGCCTAAACAAATGCCAAAAATAGGTTTTTGTTTAGTCATCGCTTTTTGCAAAATGCGAACCGTTTCAGTGCATAAAGCCGGATCGCCAGGTCCGTTAGAAATAAATACGCCATCAAATTCTTCATTGGAGTAATCATAATCATAGGGCACGCGTTTAATGCGACAGGGATAAGTTAATAAGCAGCGCAAAATATTTTCTTTCATGCCACAGTCAACGGCGATAATTAATTTTTCGCCATTGCCATAGTAAGTAGGTTCTTTAATAGAGACCTCAGCTACCCAATTGATGTGATCAAAATCTTCAAATTGTTCCACTGGGTTATCGTCGCTAACTATTGCGCCAGGTACTACACCTTGGCCACGTAATTGTTTGGTTAATGCGCGCGTATCAACGTTAGTTAACCAGGGAATTTGTTGTTGTTGCAGCCAAGCGAATAAAGATAATTTAGCGGTGTGATTTGAATAAAAAGGAGCTAGTTCAGATACAATCAGGCCTTTAACCTGAATTTTATCAGACTCCCATGTTGCAGGAGCCGAAACGCCATAGTTGCCAATGAGAGGATAGGTGAAAACGAGGATTTGTCCGGCATAAGAAGGATCGGTGAGCGATTCTGTATAACCTACCATGCCGGTGCTAAAAACAACTTCACCGTAGCAAATGGCTTGTTGATTGGCTGGCGCTAAACCTGAAAAACTATGACCGCTTTTGAGTACGAGTTTTGCGGGTTGCATTTGCATAAAATTTTTTTGACCTCGGATTAAATTTGGCGCGGAAACTTTAGTTTTTTTATTTATAATTGATAGCTGTAAAATTATTAAATTTATTTAACGTAATTGTTTAATCGCATTTTCAAATAAGCGTAAACCTAAATTTCCTTTTTCACCCCGTGTCCACCGTGGATGTTGATAAGGGAAAATATGATTTTCAGGATGCGGCATTAAACCTAATACGTTACCTTGTGGATTGCAGACACCTGCAATGCCACCGATGGAACCATTTGGATTATAGGGATATTGTTGTTCTGCTAATTGGCCTTCGGCATTAACATAGCTAAGCGCTAACTGATCGTGGGCGCGTAATTGTTTTAATTGGGCTGCATTTTGCAGGATAAAACGACCTTCGCCGTGTGCGACAGGACAATAAATGGGTTCGGTCAAGCCGCGTGTCCATAAGCAATTTTGTGAGGTGGGTAGTAAAGTTACCCAGCGGCATTCAAAGTGACCTTGTGCGTTAAATGTTAAAGTGGCATTGGTTTGCTGAGATTGAAAATCGGGCAAAATTCCGCTTTTTACGAGGGCTTGAAAGCCATTGCAAATACCAATCACTAATTTACCGCTACTAATAAATTTTTCGATTTGCTCATTAAAATAAACGCGTAAATCTAACGCAAACAAACGACCGGCGCCTAAAGTATCTGCGTATGAAAAACCGCCAGGCACGGCTAAAATTTGATAATCATCCCAATCTTTATCACCGTTACGTAATTCATTTAAGTGCACAATATCAGGTTTTGCACCTGCTAATTCAAATGCTTGTGCTAAATCTCCATCCCGATTGGTTCCATTCGCATGCAAAATTAAAACGCGTGGTGACATCTTTTTATACCTATAATAATTTTTTTACTATTAATCGGGAACATTTCAAATATATTCCAAAACAAATTAAATTTTCGTTAGTTGCTGCCATGCCGTAACTAATTCTTCAACACTTAACATAATGACATTCCGGTTCTGCTGATTAATAATTAATTTCTCATCAATGCTAATTTCACCTAATTTAGTGAGCAAATTAATTTGTTCACCTGCAAAGCAGGCTTCAAATGCTAAACAGTGTTCTGGGGTAATTTCAACTAACAAACGACCATTCGACTCGCTAAACAAAGCAGTAATAACATCCGGCGAAGCCAAATTAATCTCACAACCTAAGCGACCCCCGATACACATCTCAGCCAATGCAACAGCCAAACCGCCTTCACTTAAATCATGACAAGCGCGCACTAATTTATTTTGCATTGCGTTGTGTAAATGACGATATAAAGCCGGTGCGTAGTGAGGTAACGAGGGAGCAATGGCTTTTTCGACAGAAGGGTTTCCACCGCATTTAATAAAATGGCTGCCAGCAAATTCAGGTTTAGTCATGCCTAATAAATAAATAATATTTCCTGCTTTTTTAAAATCCATCGTGACTGCTTTATTAACATCATCAATCATGCCTAGTGCAGAAATTAATAAGGTGCTGGGAATCGCATGACGTTGTTGATCTTTGCTGTAATATTCATTGTTTAATGAATCTTTGCCTGAAATAAACGGTGTTTGATAATGAATAGCTGCATCATAACAACCTTGGCAAGTCGCCACTAAAGCGCCTAATATTTCAGGACGCTTAGGATCGCCCCAACAAAAATTATCTAAAATGGCAATACGATCAGGATTTGCGCCTACCGCAACGGCATTTCGAATAGCTTCGTCAATGACGCTGACAGCCATCGCATAAGGATCATATTTACCTATTTCAGGATTTAAACCGTTGGATAACACAATGCCGCGTGCGCCTTTAGTGCCGCGTGGTTTAATAACGCACGCATCAGCGGGGCCATCGTTTTGTACGCCAGTTAACGGTTTAACCACCGTGCCGCCTTGCACTTCATGATCATATAAACGAATCACATTTTCTTTAGAAGCAATATTAGGATGCGACAATAGGTTTAATAATATTTTATTTACATCAGTTTCTGTTGGTGTATTGCTTGGAAAATCAGTGATGGGCGCGGATAATTTTGCCGATAAAGTTCGCTGTGGCATATTGTGATGCAAAAAATCATTCGCTAATTGCAAAATAATTTTTTGTTGATAACGCACAATTAATTGTTGGTTATGGGTGAATTGACCAATATTGGTTAATTCAACATTAAAAGTGTCGCAAATTTTTTGCACGGTGGCCACCTGAGCGGGTGGTACGGCTAACACCATGCGTTCTTGTGCTTCAGACAGCCAAATTTCCCAGGGAGCAAGCCCTTGATATTTTAAGGGGACATGCATTAATTCTACATCGGCGCCAATCGTGCTTGCCATTTCACCGACAGCAGACGATAAACCACCAGCGCCACAATCAGTAATGGCATGATAAAGTTCTAAATCGCGGGTGCGGGTAATGACTTCAATTAATCCTTTGGCAATGATGGGATCGCCAATTTGTACCGAGGCGCCCGCTACTTCGCCGGTTTGTGCGTCCATTGTCATGGAGGAAAAAGTAGCACCGCGTAAACCATCGCGCCCGGTGCGCCCGCCTAATACAATCACCCTGTCGCCCTCTTGTGGTTTGGTGGGATGTTTATTTTTAGGGGAAAGCCCTACGCAACCGCAATAAACTAAGGGATTGGCGATA
>CAIUAS010000230.1 GCA_903897205.1 uncultured Gammaproteobacteria bacterium | reverse complement strand
CTTCTAAACCACTAATATCAGGTAGGCCGATATCCATAAAAATTAAATCGTAATGGTTATTCTCTAAGAGCCTAAGCGCCTTTCGACCATCGGCTGCAATATCGACGTTAAAGCCCAACTCTTTGAGTTGATACTGCATGCTAAATTGTCCAGTAGGCTCATCCTCAACTACTAGAATATGCGGCAAGTTAGCGACTGTATTTTGGTTAAATAAAGCTTTGGAAGTCCAAGTTTGCCAGGCGACAGCTAGCTTTTTAGCGAAGGCTTGCGTTTGATTTAATATGCAAGTAAAACCACTGAAATGGGCTCGTTCAATTTCAAAATCTAAAGGATGTTCCGTTGAAAGTAGTAATACGGGCATGGTTTTATGGAAAAGAGAATTAGCCTTTATGGTGCGGCCCAAATAAGCAGCGTGGTGATCCAGGTGTTCATCACTGACAATAACCATCTGATAAGGTGAATTAGCCTGCAAAGCTTGTTGTAAAGCAGGGAGTGCTTCTTCTATCGTGCTCACACTACAAATCAACCCTAGTGCCTGCAGCTTTGCTTGCAATATTTTGCGACGCTTAGGAACGTTATCAATTAGTAATGTTTGCACACCAATTAAGTTTGAGATATCGACAGGAACTTCTTCTGTGTTTGCTTGGTCGTTTTCTTGCGAAAGCGCTATCTGTGAAATGTTGACAAAATTATTGATAATATTCCGCATTTCATTCGCCAAATGTTGGATGTTCGCAATGAATTCTTTTTGTTGGCGTGGGGACAATGTTTTTTCTTGAAAGAATTCAGTTGCTTCTATGATGGCTTGTAATGGTATCCCGAGTGTGCTGCTAATAGTCTGATTTAAATCAGCAACAGCCTGCTTATTTTGACGCGAAAGCTTACTTAAGCTTATAAATAAGCTGCTAATATCCGTTATTTGAGTATCAATCATAGGCAAACCCTTTACCTTAAACAACAGACTAGTCGCATAATTGCTAGTTAACACTACATTTAGAACAAGCTATCCATTGGTTTATTTACTAAAATTATTCGTTATTCTACGCTATTTTGGCTGTCTTTATCTAGCGGTAACTTTTTCATAGTCAGCAACAACTTGAAAATTAAGTGCCGCAATGGGCAAGCACGTCACAGCCAGCATCGTAGAATTGACGACAGGCCCTAGTAAAATTGATTTAAATAAGTTTTATTACACATAGGAAGATTTCCGGGGCAGGCGTAATAAACCTACAAGAATGCCTTGTACTCGTACTCGATTAGCAGGATAAATCATTGGCTGTAAAGTCGGATTGGCGGGCCATAATGTAATGGTACCATCGTTATTATTTTGAATACGCTTTAAAGTGGCTTCTTGCTCATCAATTAAAGCAACGACTATCTCACCATTTTTAGCGCTTGCACGTGGTTCGCAAAGAATAATATCGCCATCCCAAATACCTTCGTCAATCATAGAGTCGCCTTTTACTTGTAATGCATAGCGTTCTTGCCGATCAGTTGTTTCCAGTAAGTCGATTAAATTTAATTGCTCATTAGCAGATAATGCTTCAATAGGGCGCCCTGCTGCAATGCACCCGAGTAAAGGTAAGTTGGGTTTATTCTTTTCTTTAAGCCGAATTTGCCGATATTGCCCGGATTCTAATTCTAAGTAGCCAGCCTTTACCAAGGCGTGCACATATCGACTGACTAAGCTTTTTGAACGGCCTCCAATACCAATGCCTTCAGCAATTTCATTTAAAGAAGGTGAATAATTATGTTCGCTAATATATTTTTTGATAAAATCGTAAATTTTGTGTTGTGTAGGTGTAACCATAAATATGCCCGCCTGTTATTTTTTCATCTATATCCATCACGTTTAATGTGATGGATATATACCAAGCCCGTTGAGATTTTGAGTTTTTATTGCGCTAGTTAATATCAGTGGCTCGAGTCCTGTCGCTGCAGCACTCTCCTTCTTACTTAGAGGTTATAAAACGCAAAATCTCAGCGGGATTAGTATATAATAGTGAACAAAAGGTGAACTTTGCAAGAGGCAATTGCTATAAGGGAGCTAATAAAAAAACTTGCTTTCTTGGAAAAGGTTGCGTGGCTGAGATTTTTTTACTGGGTGCAGTTGATTATAAAACAGATTTTTCAATGATTATGAATAAAGGTAGGTTGAGGAGGAGTGTTGTTTTATAGAAAAAGATTCACTAAAAATATTGGTACAAAAGTGCTTGAACTTTACGATAGCAAATGATTTGATACTAGAAATGTTTTTTCTTTTTAAAAAGAGATTTATATAAGTATGGATGAAAAAAAACGCCAAAAACATCTGCAGATTATGGAAATTCAAACCTGGGAAGTACGAAAATCTGAACAAATAAAAGGAGCTGATATGGCTACGCATAAGCGTAAAAAAGCAGTGGAAGAAGAAGTTAAACAGCCAGCAAAAGCTACTAGTAAAAAAGCCGTAACTCTTAATCAAGAAAAACCCATTGCAGAATTAACTTGGAAAGAATTAGAAGAGCAAGTGGCGAATTGTACCCGTTGTGATTTATATAAAACACGTACGCAAACCGTATTTGGTGTTGGTAATCGCCAAGCTGATTTATTGATTATTGGTGAAGCACCGGGTTCCAATGAAGATAAACAAGGCGAACCTTTTGTGGGGCGAGCAGGTAAATTATTAAATTCGATGTTGCATGCAATTAATTTAAGCCGAGAAGAAATTTTTATTGCCAATATTTTAAAATCACGCCCGCCGAATAATCGCGATCCTAAACCAGAAGAAGTAGCTGCTTGTACCCCTTTTTTATTGCGTCAAATAACTTTATTAAAACCTAAATTAATTTTGGCTGTAGGTAGAATTGCTGCACAATTTTTGTTGAATACAACAGAGGCTATGGGAAAGTTGCGAGGACAAGAATTCACTTATGGACCTTACCATACTCCATTATTAGTAACTTATCATCCTGCTTATTTATTGCGGGCACCGCGTGAAAAGCGCAAATCGTGGGATGATTTGCAGTTGGTGGTTAAACGCCTTGAACAATTATCACATAAATAAAGCGGTTAATAGCAAAGGTTATACGCTCATAGAGTGTCTAGTAACGGTTGTCTTATTAATTGTTTTATTAACATGGGGAGTGGCAGGTTATCAACATTTAATAGCTCGTAATAAAACAACCGCTTATTTAAACGAATTGGTTGCTGCTATTTATTACGCGCGTAGTGAAGCTCTCAAAAATCATATGCTAATTACGATTTGTAAAAGTATAAATGGACAGCAATGTGGTGGAAATTGGCGTGATGGCTGGTTAATATTCGTTGATCCATTAAATAAAAAACAGCCTGAAAATCCCGAACAAATATTACGAATTTATCAGGCATTACCGCTCGTGGATCAATTAAGTTGGCGTTCGTCTTTAGGTGAAAATGATGTTGTCCAATTTAATTGGCTAGGTAATATGCGCCAAGATGGTAGTTTTATTTATTGTCCACAACAGGCTAAGCAATATGCGGGCGCCGTTGTAATTAGTTTGACAGGTAGAGTACGGATTGATAAAGATGGAGTTGATAAAAGTATATGTAGATAAACTTCTTATATATACTAATGCCGTTTGAGTTTTGCTTTTTTGGGAAAAAGATCGCCATTCCAGCTTATGGGTTAATGACGACAATATATTTTTTGCAAGAAATTTAACTATTTTGGAGGTTGGTGTCGTGTTGCAGAAATTAAGAGTAATGCGTTTTTTTATGAATGGATTAATAATCACTGTTTTGTTTGCGCTTAGCGAATATGCTAATGCTGCTGTAGATCAACCTTCTCTTGGAGAGGCTGCAGAAAATATGTTAGGGCCTTTAGGGTTATTAACAGAGGGATTTTATAAAATCTGTTATGTAATTGGGGCTACTTTGTTGCTCGGTGCGGGACTGCAATATAAAAATTATCGTAATAATCCTTCGGCGGTGCGCCTAAGCACGCCTATAGTATTGCTTTTACTGGGAATCGCTTTAATTCTTTTACCGCTAATTGGTATGCTTTCACCTGCTTCACAGGCGGCCAATAGCAATAGTTAATAAACTTCAAGAGGAAAAAATATGTTGGCGCAATGGATTAAATTAGGCGTTGGTATCTTAGCGATCTGGGTAGGGACAATAGCGTGGGCGGCTCCAGGAACTGATAAACAAGCGCCAACTATCACTGGACAAAAGTTGGGATTTATGAGTAGCAATCCGGTTACTTTCCAGCAATTGCTTAGCAAGAAAGAAGTAATGCCACAGCCAGTGTGGGGTTATTTAAATATGCCAAAAATAACGGGCAAACAAAAAGTAGCGGTAGTTGTTATGATGCCAGGTGCTGGCGGTTTGGCTCCTTGGTACGCCAAATATGTTAAAAGCTTAAATGAGCAAGGGATTGCAACCTTTCAAGTTGACAGCTTCACGCCGCGCGGAATGGGGGGCGTAGCTAGTAATCAAGCGCAATTACCTGTTCCTATGCTCGTTGCAGATGCATACAGCGCCTTACAATATTTAGCCAAAGAACCTAATATTGATACACATAAAATTGCCATTATGGGATGGTCATTAGGCGGATTGGTTAGTATTACGACCGCATTTGCTGATTTAAATGAAGCTGTTTTAAACAACCGTGTACGTTTTGCGGCGCATATCGCTTTTTATCCAGCATGTAATCTAAGTTATCCTAATGAGCGATTAGATGGCGCTCCTTGGTTATATTTACATGGCGGTGCTGATGATTATACGCAACCAGCGGATTGCCTTAATTTAATTGCCAAATTGCGTAATTCTGTTGTGATCAATGCAGTATTGTACCCACAGGCACAACATGCTTTTGATAACCCCCGTCCGGTCGAATGGTTGCCAGACGTACAAAATCCAAAGAATTGTCATGGCGTTATTGCTAAAGATTGGGAAATCGCAGAACAAACAACAGGCGCCCCTATCAATACATTGGCCGATTACCAAAAAGTCTATGCGGGCTGTATGCTAAGAGGAGCGCATCTAGGTTTTAATAAACCGGCAAGTGAGGATGCTGCGTGGCAAGTAACGCATTTTTTACAGCATTATTTACTTAATTCTAATTCTTTAAATCATAAAACAGATTAATATGCGAATTTTGTTAAGTAATGACGATGGTGTGCAAGCGGTGGGAATTCGAGTTTTAGCCAATGCCTTGGCACAGATTGCTGAAGTTACTGTGATTGCGCCAGAGCGTAATCGTAGCGGAGCAAGCAATTCATTAACTTTGCTGAATCCAATTCGGTTTTCGAACTTAGAAAATGGTTATATTAGCGTACAAGGTACTCCAACCGATTGTGTCCATTTAGCGTTAACAGGATTGTTAAAAGAAGCTCCTGATTTTGTGGTTGCCGGCATTAATGATGGCGCTAACTTAGGAGACGATGTTTTTTATTCAGGCACTGTTGCAGCAGCAATGGAGGGATGTTTTTTAGGGCGACCTGCCATTGCCATCTCACTAGCGGGTAATCAAGTTAAGTTTGAACATTATGCCACCGCAGCACAAGTCGCCAAACAACTCGTATTGCATCTGCAGCATCATAATTTACCCGCCAAAACGCTTTTGAATGTCAATGTGCCAGATATACCCTTAGGTGAATTACAAGGCTTTGAAGTGACTCGTTTAGGCACTCGGCATTATGCAGAAAAAATTTTACCAGCCCGGGACCCAAGAGGGCGCGAAATTTATTGGATAGGGCCGCCAGGTTCAGAACAAGATGCAGGCCCTGGCACTGATTTTTATGCAGTTAATAATC
This sequence comes from uncultured Gammaproteobacteria bacterium, assembly GCA_903897205.1. GTDB lineage: Bacteria > Pseudomonadota > Gammaproteobacteria > CAIUAS01 > CAIUAS01 > CAIUAS01. The sequence continues at coordinate 900 of CAIUAS010000230.1, read as the reverse complement.
ATAGAGTTTCTATTACTTCTTTAAGTCTTGATTTAACCAATTATGCGGCTAATCGTGAGTTAGAGCAGTGGATAAATGGTTTGGCGTTTTGAATTAAACTAGGATAGTATACAAGCGCCTTTAGAATGAAATTTGCCCAATGACTATGCTGATTATATTTCATGTTAATGAGATGAGCTAAGGGCACTTGTCATAGTGTACGCGGTTATTTATTTATGCAAATTTTTACTCATTTATACAACAGAATGATGAGTTGGGCGCAGCATCGACATGCGCCTTATTATTTATTCGGCCTCAGTTTTGCTGAATCTTCTTTTTTCCCTATTCCGCCAGACGTTATGTTAGCGCCAATGGCTTTAGCAAAACCGCAGCAGGCTTGGAACTATGCCGCGTTGACCACTATCGCTTCGGTTTTAGGCGGTATCTTGGGTTATTTAATTGGCGCAATAGCTTTTAATCTAGTTCACCCTTATATTATTCACTTTGGTTATGAAGCCTATTATCAGGAAATTCAAATTTGGTTTAAAACCTGGGGTTTTTGGTTAATGTTTTTTGCTGGGTTTGCTCCTATTCCCTATAAATTATTTACCGTGGCCGCAGGGGCAATGAATATTGCACTTTTGCCTTTTATTTTAGGATCAACGATTGGTCGAGGCGGACGATTTTTTTTAGTCACATTAGTAATGCGCTGGGGCGGAGAACGCATAGAAAAAGTAGTAGCGCGTTATATCGAGCGAATCGGCTGGTTTGTAGTAATCTTACTTCTGTTTGCTTATTTGTTTTGGTACCATCAGCCACATCATTTTTAATTTTATGGCAATAACTATGCTTCGTATTAGATTTTTGCTGGTAACTTTGCTGAGTGTGTTAAGTTTATCGGGTTGTAGTGTAAATGATAAT
>CAIUAS010000229.1 GCA_903897205.1 uncultured Gammaproteobacteria bacterium | reverse complement strand
CGTATAGTCTGCATACCTAGGTTTAGGTAAATGACCTAAAATACTTTGCGCAATATGCAGCACCATGGGGCCTGAAATACGAATAATCCCAATACCTCCACGTCCTGCGGGCGTAGCAATTGCTGCTATGGTTTCTATTGAAGCGTTTGCCATAAAAATAGTTATGCCTTGAATAAATATTATTTAAGCTGGAAACTGCCTAATATGAATTTAATGTTGAATGTAGTTTTTTACTAAATCTAAAAAGATATTTAGATTTAGTGGTTTGCACATAAAACTATTTTTTTTGAGATTTTTTATTTTATTAACCGCATATTTATCTGCAGTTAATATAATGACCGGAATATCAGCTATGCTGGGATTAGCTTGTTGTTTTTCTAGAAATTCAAAACCATCCATCACTGGCATCATAATATCTAATAAAATTAATGCGGGGAGTTTACGTTTTGCAAGGCAATCTAAAGCTTCTTGGCCATTATTGGCTAAAGCAAGCAAATAACCTTCACCTTCTAATACCCACAAAAGCGATTCTCGAATAGCCTGATCATCTTCTACTATAAGAATGTGTGAATTAGCATCCCGCATAAATTTTTTGCCTCTTTTATTTTTGCAATAAAATTTATTATTGCTCCATTTTTCTAATGATATGCCACTGCTGTAAAATGGATAAACTATTATTTACTATCCAGTAAATAACTAACCCTGCTGGGAAGCTACTAAATAAAAATGTAAAGAATACAGGTAAAAACATCATTACTTTCGCTTGAACAGGATCAGGTGGCGCTGGATTAAGGCGCTGCTGAATAAACATGGTTAATCCCATAATAATAGGCAGAATAAAATAAGGATCTCTTACCGATAAATCTTGAATCCACAAAATAAAAGGAGCTTGACGTAATTCCACGCTTTCGAGTAATACCCAATAGAGTGCTATAAATACGGGAATTTGTACGATAATAGGTAAGCAACCACCGAGTGGATTAATTTTTTCAGTTTTATATAACTCCATTGTAGCTTGCGTTAATTTTTGTCTATCATCACCATAGCGTTCTTTTAGACTTTGTAAACGAGGTTGTAATTTACGCATTGATGCCATTGAGCGATAGCTTTTAGCTGATAAATGATAAAAAACTAATTTAATTAATAAAGTGACAATAACGATCGACCATCCCCAATTACCAATTAATTGATGAACATGTTTTAGCAACCAAAATAATCCAATAGAAATAAACCATAAAATGCCATAATCTACGGTGAGATCTAAGTTGGGTGCTACTGTTTTTAAGGTATCAATACTTTCTGGGCCTAAATAAATTTTTGCGTTTATTTGGCTTTGGGCGCCTGGCGCTACTGTGATAGGCGAACTGATCATTCCTAAAGTATAAATGTCATTATTTACTTTGGTATAGTAGGTAAAATCTTGGTTTGGGTTAGGGATCCAAGCGCTTAAAAAGTAATGTTCCACCATGGCTGCCCAACCATTTTTTATGGTGAGATCCAAGTTTTGTTCAGCCATTTTATCAAAACTTATTTTTTGATAAGGATGTTCTTGATTGGAAATAGCACCTCCCATGTAGGGATTTATCATAAACATGCCATGTGAAGGTGGTGTTATTTTTTTACGCTGTAATTGCGTGTATAAACGTCCATCCCATGCGGAAGAAGTAGAATTATTAATTTTATAGTTAATGCCTACTTGATAACTGCCCTTGGTAAAGAGAAATTGCTTTTGTACAGCAATGCCATCTTTGCCTTGCCAGGTTAAGTTAATAACTAACTGATTCTGGCCATTAGCTAAGCTGTAGTTGGTTTGGCTAGTGCTATAGAGCGCTTGGCCACTTGAAGTATCAGGACCGTTTCCACTTAATAATCCACTTTGTGCAATATAAAAGGTAGCCGGATCGTTACTAAGCAAGTGATAAGGGGCTGCATCGTGTAATTTTTGCGGATAGGCTAATAAGTTAGCTTGTACAATATTGCCGCCTTGTGTATCAATTGCAATATCTAAGACATTTGTATGTACATAAACCAAGCGGTGTTCTGGTGCGGGTATCATAGTGGTCGTAGTGACTGCATGTGCAGGTATAGCAGTATTTTCGAGTGATGCTTTGTTTTGAATAGTCGATTGAATCGAAGTTGTGGTAGGTAATTTGCTGGTATGTTCATTTTCCCAAGCATTCCAAAGCATAAACCCAAGTAGGAAGAGAGCACTTAATAAAAATACGCGAGCAAGTTCCATAGTTATTACTTCTCTAAGGTATGTTTTTTGTTTTTAGGAATTGGATAAAATCCGCCAGAATGCCAAGGGTGGCAACATAATAAACGTTTTATTGTTAAAAATAGGCCCTTTAATACGCCATATTCTTGAATAACAGCTTGAGCATATACAGAACAACTTGGATAAAAACGGCAGTGTGGCCCTAACAAAGGACTAATAAGATAACGATAAAAGAGTATTAATAAAACTACGCTTTTTCGCAATAATTGGTTACTTTTAACCATCCACGCTCCACATATTCTCGTAATTCTGGTTTGCTAAGCGTATCAATGCCTTTATAAGCTACAATCATCACATCTAACCCTACTAACGTTACTTGGTTTAAGCGAACGCTTTCTCTGATAACGCGCTTAATTTGGTTACGTTTTACGGCAGAGCGAGCTGCTTTCTTAGCAATTACTAAACCTAAACGTGGATGCGCTAACTGGTTAGCAAAACTATAAATTGCAAAATATTGAGTATTTAATTTCTTTCCTATGCGGAATAACCTGCGATAATCCGCTGCTTGGTTAAGCCTTAATTGTTTTGCAAAGCCTAACAACTGTTAAGCGCTAAGGCGCCAACGGCCTTTAGCACGGCGACGTTTTAATACTAAACGGCCATTTTTGGTTGCCATACGGGCACGAAACCCATGGGTACGTTTGCGTTTAATCTTACTTGGTTGAAATGTTCTTTTCATAGCTATGTGAATTCGTTTAAATCATCTAATGGGGCGAAAATAATAGGTGAAGTAGACACTATTTGTCAAATATACTTTTTCTTGCTTCAATAAGGGAGATTTTTTGTAAGTTATCCTTCTTCATATAGTTATTATGTATTTAAATATATAAGATAATAATAGTAATATAGTGGATAATTTTTGTTAATAAGTCGTTTTAATAACTATTAATCAGTAGGTTATAAGGATTTAAAAATGTGGATAACTACTGTATTAACTTAGGCTAATCGTGGATAAAACCTTACGATTTTTTTGTTAACAACTTTATCAAGCTTAAAACAAGTGATATGCACAGGTAAATAGAGTGGTTTTTTAGATAAGCTTTAAGCTTGAGCAAGTGGGTTTAGGTAGGGACCAGTGTTTCGAAAGAACTCTATTATCGAGGGGTATAACCTAGCTAAGGACGAGAAAGCAGTATAAACTCGGGATCCTAAATTTTCTCATTCTCATAGTAACAATTAATCCCTATTGCCACAGTAATAGTACGGGGGTATCGAACTGTGCCTACTTCTTTATGGAAACAATGCTTAAAGCATTTGCAAGATCTTATTCCTGCGCAGCAGTTTAATACTTGGATAAGACCTTTACAGGATGAACATAATGAAGAAAATAACGAATCCACCTTATTATTATTGGCTCCAAACCAGTTTGTTTTAGATTGGGTTCGCGAGCGCTTCTTAGTTAGTATTAATAATTTACTTTCACAACTGACCGATGGAAAACCTCCTAAAGTTATTTTAAAGATTGGTACTAAAGCAACGGGAGTCGCTAATACGATTAGTGCACATAATTCTTTTCCTAAAGTGGTTGAAAAAATACTTTCTGTTAAGCAGAGTAGCCCCGCGCCCGCAGTAATTACCCATCAAAGTAATTTAAATCCAAATTTCACTTTCTTGAATTTTGTTGAAGGTAAATCGAATCAATTAGCAAGAGCAGCCTCTATACAAGTCGCTGAAAATCCAGGAAGTGCTTATAATCCCCTGTTTTTATATGGTGGAGTGGGGCTTGGTAAAACTCACTTAATGCATGCAATTGGTAATCATATTTTGCAGAAAAAACCACAAGCAAGAATCTTATATTTGCATTCAGAACGGTTTGTTGCTGATATGATTAAGGCTTTGCAAACGAATACTATCAATGATTTTAAGCAATATTATCGTGGTTTAGATGCATTATTAATTGATGATATTCAATTTTTTGCCGGCAAAGATCGCTCGCAAGAGGAGTTTTTTCATACTTTTAATGCATTATTAGAAGGGCACCAACAAATTGTGTTAACGTGTGATCGTTATCCTAAAGAAATTACCGGTGTTGAAGAACGTTTAAAATCACGCTTAGGTTGGGGTTTAACGGTTGCAATTGAGCCGCCAGAATTAGAAACACGGGTTGCTATTTTAATTACTAAGGGAGAACAGGCTGGTATTAATTTATCCCACGAAGTAGCTTTTTTTATTGGCAAACGTATACGTTCTAATGTTCGTGAATTAGAAGGAGTGTTAAAACGTGTTATTGCTAATTCACATTTTACAGGCAAGCAAATTACTTTAGATTTTGTGCGTGAATCAATTAAAGATTTGCTCGCATTACAAGATAAATTAGTTACTATTGAAAATATTATTAAAACAGTGGCTGAATATTATAAAATTAAAGTGGCTGATATAATCTCAAAACGTCGCACGCGTTCGGTTGCAAGACCAAGGCAAATGGCAATGGCGTTAGCCAAAGAATTAACGAATCATAGTTTGCCAGAAATTGGCGATGCTTTTGGTGGTAAAGATCATACAACTGTGTTACATGCATACCGAAAAATTCAGCAATTGCGTGAGTCCAATTCGGATATAGCGGAAGATTTTACGAATTTATTACGAATTTTATCGACTTAGTTTTTCATTATCATTTATTTTAATTTTTTGGTAGAGAATATGAAATTTACAATTGAACGCGAAAAGTTATTAAAGCCTTTGCAATTAATTGCCGGGGTGGTTGAGCGTAGGCAAACATTGCCCATTTTAGCAAATATATTATTAGTAGTTAAAAAAAATGAATTGATGCTTACGGGGACTGATTTAGAAGTTGAGCTTATGGGGCGTGTTGCATTAGAAAAAACCGCTGAAGCAGGGACCATTACCGTACCTGCTCGTAAATTAATGGATATTTGCCGCTCCTTACCTGAGAGTGCCGTATTAGAATTTATTTTAGATGAACCTAAATTAATAGTGAAATCTGGCCGGAGCCGTTTTAGCTTAGCCACTTTACCCGCTGCAGAATTTCCCAATACTGAAGAATTGCCTGGTCAGATCGAACTCAATATCGTTCAACAAGATTTACGCAATCTTATTGAATGTACGCAATTTGCGATGGCTCAACAAGATGTACGTTATTATTTAAATGGCATGCTCTGGGAAGTTAAAAATAATCGACTCACGAGCGTGGCAACAGATGGCCATCGAATGGCTTTAAGTACGATGGCTATTGCGCCTAATGGACTCCATCAAGTCATTGTTCCACGAAAAGCTATTGTGGAGTTAAGCCGCTTGTTAGCAGATACGGCGGAAGATGTTTTAGTGACCTTGGGCAGTAATCAGCTGCGTGTTAAAGCCAACGATTATATGTTTACCTCAAAATTGATTGACGGCCGCTTTCCTGACTATACAAAAGTAATACCTAAAGGCGGCGATAAAATTATTGTGGTAGAGCGCGATGAATTAAAACAAGCACTTAGCCGTGTGGCCATATTAGCCAGTGAAAAACATCGAAGTGTTCGGCTAGAATTGCGTGCAGGTTTATTGCGTGTACTGACTAACAATCCTGAACAAGAAGAAGCTGAGGAAGAAATTAGTATTATTTATCAAGGCAACGATTTAGATATTGGTTTTAATATTAGTTATTTATTAGATGCGATTGCTGCAGTCCCTTCTGGTCAAATTAAGCTTTCATTGGCGGGAGCTGATAGTAGCATCCGCATAGAAGCCTTTGATAATGATCAAACTGTTTACGTAGTGATGCCAATGAGGCTTTAAAAGAATTATTAATCAATAAGTTATATATAAATTAAATGTACCTTACACACCTTAGGGCTCAAAATTTTAGAAACTTTACTACTTTAGATTTTGAGCCGCATCTTCAGTTTAACTTAATTTATGGCGATAATGGCAGTGGTAAAACCAGTATTTTAGAAGCCATCCATTTTTTAAGCTTAGGGCGCTCTTTTCGCAGCCATCTTATCAATCGTATTATTCAACATGAAGCTCTCTTGCTTAATGTTTTTGGTATGCTTAATACACCAGATAATTATCATCTCAATGTGGGTATCGAAAAGGATAGAACAGGTAAATTACGCATAAAAATAGCTAATGAGTATACTAATTCTGCAGCTCAGCTTGCGAAAATTTTACCGTTGCAAATAATTAACCCTGATAGTTATCAACTTTTAACTGAAGGTCCAAAGTTAAGGCGTGAATTCTTAGATTGGGGCGTGTTCCACGTGGAACCATTATTTTTTAAGACTTGGCAAAGATTTCAAAAGGCTTTGTCTCAGCGTAATGCAGCATTACAGCAAAATATGCCACTCAATCAAATTCGAGCCTGGGATAATGAATTACTACCGGTCGCCCATGAATTAAATAGATTAAGAGAAAGTTATTTTAATCAACTCATTCCTATAGTTAATAGGATTTTTAAGCAGTTAATTACTATTGAAAATTTCTGTATGGTCTATAAACCAGGTTGGAATCAACAAGAAGATTTAGCAACTGTGCTGGCTAATGCCTATTTTCGTGATCAAGCCTTAGGGTATACCCAATATGGGCCTCAGCGCGCTGACATCGTCATTAAGATAAATGATATCCCCGCGCAAGATATCTTGTCACGCGGTGAGCAAAAACTCCTTGTTTGTGCTATGAAGTTGGCACAGGGAGTACTATTAAAAGATACTACGGGAAAAACTTGTTTATATTTACTAGATGATCTGGCAGCAGAATTAGATAGCCATCATCGAGAACAAGTTATTAAAATGTTAGCCACATTAAATGCACAAGTTTTTATAACATCTGTGGATGTTAATTCTATCGGCGCTTTATTAGATAACATTTCTCATTCAAAGTTCCACGTGGAACATAATGCAATCATAACAAAGTAAATAATTCTCACAGAAATGCAGCTAGTTATTTGAATACGGGACTCAATTGGCCTCGGAGGAGTTTTTGATCGTTGCACCATGTGCAAATATCCTCGCCACATCGACTTTATCAAAATCATAATGATGATGGCAAAATTCACAGGTTACGGTTACTAGCTTATTGATGTTTAATATATCATTAACTTCTTGTTCACCGAATATCAGTAAAGCGCTCTCCATTTTTTCAATGGAACAGTCACAACGAAAGGCAACCGGTTCAGCATCAAATAACAAAACGTCTTCTTCATGAAATAAACGCTTTAAAATGACTTGATTAGGCAATTTAAATAATTCATTGGTTGTCAGGGTGCGGGTTAAGTGCAGCAAGTGTTCCCATAGCTGATAACGTCCCTCGATGGTGTCAGCTGGCATTGCCTGGAGAAAAATGCCGCCGGCAGCTTCTTCATCAGCAAAAAGGCATAAACAAGTAGGGAGTTGCTCTGATTGGTGAAAATAAGTTTCTATGGAATTAGCCAGGTTATTGCCATTTAACGCCACAATGCCTTGATAACGTTCGCCTTCCAGAGGCGCTATTGTGATAGCAAGCTGACCTTCGCCAAAGGCGTTGGAAAAGTCATTTTCAATTTTCTTTTCATTATTCCATTTAGCCAAACCTCGTAAGTGAAATTCATTATCACTTTGTACGACCAATAGGCTAATGGGGCCATCACTTTGAATCTGTAAGGTTAAGCGGCCAGTAAATTTAATAGTTGCGCTTAATAAAGCGCTGGCTGCCAAGGCTTGCCCTAGAAATTGCTGCACAAATAAAGGGTAAGGATGGCGGTCTTTAATCGCTTTATAAGCTGCATTTAAACGAATTATTTCGCCTCTTATCTGGGTGGTATCGAATAAAAAGCGTTGTAATGAATCTTTTTCTATCATGGGGGTTAATCAATTGTTGTATTAGATTTCACAATAAGCGAATCACCAGCCATTTCCGCTGAAATAGCAGGAATGGCTTCCTGTTTAGAATGTGGCGCAAAAACCGTCAGGTTTGTATTCATAGTGATATAGATAACACTTAAGTAATAAAAAAACGAGCATAAAATATCATTTTTTGTTATAATCACTCACCATTTATCTTGCCATTCTATCAGAAACCATGACTGTCGAAACTATTGCTTCATACGATTCTTCAAATATTAAAGTCCTTAAAGGATTAGACGCCGTTCGTAAACGCCCTGGTATGTATATTGGGGATACCGATGATGGTACAGGCTTACACCATATGGTGTTTGAAGTCGTTGATAATTCTATCGATGAAGCCTTAGCCAATTATTGTACGGATATTCAAGTTACCATTCATTCCGATGGCTCAGTGAGTGTTAAAGACAATGGGCGTGGTATTCCTGTGGATATTCACCCTGAAGAAGGTCGCTCAGCGGCTGAAGTCATTATGACGATATTACATGCGGGCGGTAAGTTTGATAATAATTCTTATAAAGTATCGGGTGGTTTACACGGCGTAGGTGTTTCCGTTGTTAATGCGTTATCTGAAAAATTGCATTTAGAAATTTACCGCGATGGAAAAATTTATCAGCAAACCTATCATTTAGGTGAACCAACAGCGCCCTTAACTGCAGTGGGAGAAACTACCGAACGTGGTACGAAAATTCATTTTTACCCTTGCAAAGAGATATTTAAGAATAATAATGAATTTCATTACGAAATTTTAGCTAAACGGTTACGTGAATTATCTTTTTTAAATTCGGGTGTTTCCATTTTGCTAAAAGATGAGCGTGTTGATGCTGATGGCAAACACGAATTATTTAAATATGAAGGTGGAATTAAAGCTTTTGTAGAGTTTTTGAATCGTAATAAATCGCTGGTTCATCAAAAAGTATTTTAT
>CAIUAS010000228.1 GCA_903897205.1 uncultured Gammaproteobacteria bacterium | reverse complement strand
CTTTGCTAAAGAAACTTTTGGTTATATTAAGCAATCCATAGAACATCGACGATTGCAGGCAGAATTGGCAGCATTGAGTAAAATACCAGAATATCGTGCAGAGGCTAGATTAGTAGCGGTAGGGGAGCAGATAAAAGAAGTTGCAAAAAAACGCTCAGAAAAATACGAAACCGCCAAAATCGCCGGTAACAATATGCTCTTAGGCGGTGTTATTTTAGCGCTTGTCGTTGTAAGCTTTTTAGTCCCAATACCTATTGTTGCTCAAGTTGCTCAAGTTGCTTTAGCGGTGATTGTAACGGCCCTTTTTGTTAAAGGATGTGTTGAGCGCTATAAAAAATATAAAGCAGCAAAAGCCAAGCAGGCGGGAGAACTTCCAATTGCTAATGCAGATAAACCCGATGAGCTGAATAAGTTGCGACCTGAAGTTCAAGCAAAGAGCGAACTGACTTTCAAGGAAAAAGCAGGTGCTTTCTTTAAAGGCATAATAGCTGCTAGCAAAAAGAAACTAGTAGCACTTGTGTTTGCAGGAACTGTTGCGATGGCCGCTGGTGTTGCTGGTGAGCCTATAAATGCTATGGCAAATGGCGGATTAGATCAGTCTACTGCTATCACGGAGCAGAGTTCTACTGATACGTCTAATCAAGAACCTAATATAAAAGACAGTGTCGCCGAAATAACTAATTTATTAAAACAGGATAACAGTCATAAAAATGAGTCGACGTCAACAGCACCAACACCCAGTAAGCCAAAACCCGAAGATCCAATATCCACTAGCGATGATGTGGTTGCTAAAAGACATGATGAGATAGAAAGTAAACCGGAAAGCGCAGAAGGCCCTAAGATGCATGGATACGGTAGTCGCGAGAAAGCAATGGATTATTATAAAAAGCAGCATGGCAGTAGCTTTTTTAAAGCAGGCTCAAAAGGATCGCAACTGAAAGATTTCTCTCTCCCCATTAGTAGAATGATAGAAGCAGATAATGATGATTTAAGAAGTAGTAATCGTTTTCGCTAAAAAAATAAAATAAGTAGCAAAAACCTATTAATTTACCGCCAACGGATCCGTTGGCGTTTTTGTTTTGAGGGCAGCCATAAAACCTTATCTTATTCGGCTACTAAAGCCGTTCTCACATTTTGTAACAGGGCTTTAAAGATTTTAGGGTTCCCTGCAATAATATCACCGGTGTTTAGATAATCTTCGCCACCGCGTATATCACTGACTAAACCGCCAGCTTCTAAAACTAGCAAGCTGCCAGCGGCGATGTCCCAAGTTGATAAGCCGAATTCCCAATAGCCATCTAAACGGCCAGCGGCGGTATAAGCGAGATCTAAAGCGGCTGAGCCAGCACGCCGAATGCCGCCAACCTGGGGCATTAAGTGAGAGAGAGTTTTTAGATAGCCAGTAAAATCTGCTGTTCGCTTAAAAGGGAAGCCAGTGCCTAATAAAGTTCCATCTAAAGTGGTTCGATTACTCACGCGAATGCGTCGGTTATTCAGTTGAGCACCGCCGCCTCTGCTCGCAGTAAAGCTTTCCTGACGAACAGGATCATAAATTAAGCCATGCTCTATACGACCTTTATGCTGAAAAGCGATTGAAATACAAAAATGCGGGAAACCATGCACGTAATTACGAGTGCCATCTAAGGGATCAATAATCCAGAGCAACTCTTCATTGCCTTCTGAAAGGCCGCTTTCTTCAGCCAAAATGGCGTGGTTGGGGTAAGCTTTGCGAATGCTATCGATGATGATTTTTTCTGAAAATTTGTCTACTTCAGTAACAAAATCATTGTGCTGTTTTTCAGAGACTTGCAGGGTGTCTAGCCGCTCCATGGAACGGATAATAATACTACCTGCGCTACGAGCGGCCCGTGTTGCTATGTTGAGTATTGGATGCATAATATATTAACTACTTATTGTTTTTTAGGATGTAAACTGGTTTGTACAAATGTACACGCTCCGATGGACTGTATGCAACACTGAGCGAAATCTAAATTTGGGCAAGGGGCCCAATAATCAGCGGGAAAGGGTTTAAAGCCACCCCCTTTCGTTAAAATTAATGGTGTTTGCGTGTAATTGTTATAAACACAATTCGCGCTAATCATGGTGCCAGTGATAATAATGGCTTGGGCGAATTTATCATAGCCAGTAATTTGGCCTTGAAAAACACTCCAGCCGGTGGGTAACGGCTGCGAAGTATCAGGACATTGTTCCGCGAAAGAACAAGCCGACCAGCCAAGCAGTATGGATAAAGTAAAAAATCTCAGTAAATATTTATAGCGCATAGCCAGTGTTCCTCTCCCTACTTGATTGACATACAATAACATTGTCCTTATTAAATAAAAACTCTGAAAACTAAGCGAGTAAAAGAAAACATATGCTGCAAGACTTATTAGATAATATTCGCGTCGTTTTAGTTCATACAAGCCATCCTGGCAATATTGGCGCGGTAGCACGTGCGATGAAAACCATGTGCCTGAAAAATTTATATTTAGTGCAACCGAAATTATTTCCAGATCCGGCGGCCACTGTGCGCGCCAAGCAAGCAGAAGATATTTTAGATAATGCAATCTTGGTTGATACGTTGCAAGAGGCCATTGCAGATTGCTGCCTAGTAATGGGAACCAGCGCAAGGCCTCGCAATTTAGTATGGCCTTCGATGGATATTGCGCAAGCGGGCAAGCAAATCATTAAAGAAAGCAGCCAATATCCAGTTGCCATTGTATTTGGACGCGAACGAACCGGGCTGACCAATGAAGAAATTCAAATGTGTCATTATCAAATAAATATCCCTGCTAATCCGCATTACAGTTCGCTCAATTTAGCAGCGGCGGTGCAAATAGTGGCTTATGAAATTTATAAAAATGTTATGGAACCAATGGAATCTGCTCATAAAGATCCGGTTAATGAATTAGCGGTGCAGGCGGAATTGCAAGGTTTGTATGAGCATCTTGAACAAGTATTAATTCAACTGGCTTATTTAGATCCGGCCCAGCCAGGACAGCTCATGCCGCGTTTGCAACGTTTATATAACCGTGCCCGCTTAGAAAAAGCAGAAGTAAATATTTTGCGAGGAATGCTGACTGCGGTGCAAAAAAAACTTAAT
>CAIUAS010000227.1 GCA_903897205.1 uncultured Gammaproteobacteria bacterium | reverse complement strand
TTTCTAAATCTAAATGATTGGTCGGCTCATCTAATAGCAATAAATTGGGACGTTGCCAAACTAGCAAAGCCAATGCAAGCCTGGCCTTCTCTCCGCCAGAAAATTTATCAATTTTAGCTAATGCCATATCACCAGAAAAAGCAAAGCCTCCTAAAAAATTGCGTAGCTGCTGCTCACTAGCCTGTGGTGCAATTTTACTAAGGTGTTGCATGGGCGATTCATCTGGGCGCAAAGCATCAACTTGGTGTTGCGCAAAATAACCTATATTGGTTTCGCCATTAATTTCATAATCACCACTCAACGGTTTTAACTCGCCGGCTAATAAGCGTATCAAAGTTGTTTTGCCTGCACCATTAGGCCCTAACAAGCCTATGCGCATGCCAGGAGTTATTTGTAGGTTAACCTGTTTTAGTATGGCGTGAGTGTCATAGCCAATATCCGCCTTTTCCAAATTGAGCAAAGGATGAGGATTTTTTGAAGAAGGTTTAAACTCAAACTCAAAAGGCGATTCTGCCTGTACGGCCGCAACCATTTCCATTTTGGCTAATGCTTTTAATCGGCTTTGCGCTTGTTTGGCTTTACTAGCTTTTGCACGAAAACGATTTACGAAACTTATTAAGTGCTCTTGTTTTTGCTGTTGCTTAAGATGGGTAGCCTGTTGCAAAGCAAGATTTGCAGCTCTTTGCTCTTCAAATGCAGAATAATTGCCTGTGTAAAGCTTCATTTTATTTCGTTCAAAATGGGCAATATGAGTGGCTATATTATCCAAAAATTCTCTATCGTGTGAGATTAATAATAAAGTGCCAGGATATTTTCGCAGCCATTCCTCTAGCCAAATAACCGCATCAAGATCGAGGTGATTGGTAGGTTCATCCAGTAATAATAAATCCGATGGGCACATTAATGCTTGCGCCAGGTTAAGTCGCATGCGCCAGCCCCCCGAAAACGATTTAACCGATTGCTCGAATTGATTAGCAAAAAAGCCCAAACCATCTAGTAACTGCGCTGCTCTCGCCTGCACCGTATAACCATCAAGCGCTTCAAATTCAGCATATAATTTAGCAATTAAATTACCATCATTCTCTTCTTGGGCTTGTACTAATTTTTTTTCAATATCACGCAAGGGTTTGTCAGCGTCTATGACATAATCAAGAGCGGTACGTTCAAGGGCTGGCGTTTCCTGCGCTAAATGCGCAATTCGCAAGTGGGCCGGTAAAGTAATCGTTCCTTTATCAATGCCGAGTTCATTACGAATAGCAGCAAATAAAGTGGATTTTCCACACCCATTGGCGCCGACTACCCCGATTTTTTGTTTGGCGTGGACGGTGAGGCTGCAATCTTCTAGTAAATATTTAGTGCCTCGCTGAATAGTTACATTTTGTAAAGTTATCATGGTTTTATCATTGTATTTAATAATTTCTTAAGCTTTCTATGCTAAACTGTAATAAATAGCAATAAGTATTGTCTCTATTTGTCATGGCAAATTAAGGATTTATTATGAGCTCTACCTCTACTAGCAACATTTTAAAAAAACTTAATACCGTTCAAAGAGAGTTGCCTGCTGTCATTGAGTCAGTTAAAGAAGTAGCCATCCCTGCTGTCGAAATTGGCGCAGAAGTAGCTACTCACTTGAGCTTTGAGGCACTTTCAGCGGTGACTGGTGTCCCTCCTCTTCGCGAATTAGGTTTCTTTGCAGCGCCTGCAGCTGGTAAATTTGCTGCTGCGGCTACTGGCTTAGCTTTGGATGGTATGGGAAAAATGGGTGTTTTAGCTATTGATGGTATCAAAGAAGTTGTTAATGTAGCCGATAAAGCGATTAAACATGAAACTAAGCAAACACCATATCGAATGAGTTTACGTCCTGCTGACTGAGCAGACTAATACTCTGAATATATGTGGTATCAAAAAACTTCTATGGATTAGCAAAGGTTTAAAAATCAGCTATATATTAAATGATAACGTTATTATAATTAGCAGGATATATTATGCGTGTATTACTCGTTGAAGATGATCTGGATCTGGGAGATGGTATTCGTAGTGGTCTTAGCCAATATGGCTATGCCGTAGATTGGCTAAAAGACGGGCAATCTGCTTTACGGTTTTTAAAAGCCGAAACTTTCGATATTATTGTATTAGATCTTAACCTGCCAAAGGTATCTGGTTTATCTGTATTACATGAGTTACGTAGCAATGGAAATGACACGCCAGTATTAATTCTTACCGCTCGTGATTCCATAGATGACAGAGTTAAAGGCTTAGATACAGGCGCTGATGACTATCTTACGAAACCCTTTGATTTAGACGAGCTATCTGCGCGTATTCGAGCGCTGCAACGCCGTCATTCTAATCGTTCGCAGCCCACTATTCATTATCGCAATGTCGAGTTAGATCCCGCTGCACTAATGGTTAAAGTAGAGGGGAAAACAATTAATCTTTCTCGTCGTGAATTTGCCCTCTTGCAAAAATTGCTTGAAAATATTGGACACGTGGTTTCACGTGAATTATTAGGCCAGTGTTTATATGGTTGGGGTGATGATGTTGATAGTAACACCTTAGAAGTGCATGTGCATAACCTACGCAAAAAATTGGGAATTAACTTTATTAGGACCATTCGTGGTGTAGGCTATATGGCGGAAAAAGAAAGTGATATCGAGGCCATATGAAGTTATCCGTACGTAAATTTTTATTATTTAATTTATTGCTTGCCATAACTATTACTACAACTATTACAGCTATTGGCAGTTATTATCTTAATCAAGAAGACATCCAAAACAATCTTGATAAGTTATTAATGGAAGCGGCGCTTTCATTGCAAACCGTGGCAGGTAATGATATTAAAATTCGCGATTTAAATAAAATCCAAAAAGATTTAAATACCATCCCTGCCTTGTCGCATGTTTATATGCCTAAAGAAATGTATCCTAAACTTAATTATGCGCAGTCATATCAATTTCAAATTTGGGATGACAAAAATAACTTACTTCTGCATTCCGCCCACTCGCCTAAAGCGTTACTTGCCAGCGATAAAAATGGTTTCAATGATCGTTATATAGAAGGCAAAACTTGGCGGGTATTTACCATTCGCTATCCTAACGACAAGCTTATTTTTGCAGTGGGTGAACACTATTCAGTAAGATCTTATTTAGTACATCGAATTGCAAAAGATGAT
>CAIUAS010000226.1 GCA_903897205.1 uncultured Gammaproteobacteria bacterium | reverse complement strand
GGCGCTTACAGCGGTTTTTTGCCTTGTTTAAAATCGACTTCGTGGTCATTGCCCAGTGGATTTTCACCTTATTTTTTGCCAACACAAAGCCATTTTACGTGATCATCGATCGCACTAATTGGTACTGGGGCCAACAAAAAAACAATCTATTTATGTTATCAGTGGCTTATCCTAGAATCGGCACTTGGAAGCATATAAACTCAATTTGATCGCTATTTTAGTAGCAGAAGCTGAAAAATGGTTTTTCACCCATTGGGTGAATTTCATTTTTTCGCTAACTTCTAGAAAAATAAGGGTTTTTGCCGTATTTTACTCATCCAACTGCCGAATCTAGGTTTATATCTATCATTTAAAATTTATCTACCTTTATTAGCTGTTGTCCTTACTAGCATGATTTAGTCCCCAAAAATTTTCTGATTCATACTCGTCACAACCTTGCTAGTGTGCGCCTCCGACAAATGCGCATAACGTTTAACCATTTGTAACGTCTTATGCCCTAAAACTTCTGCGATTTCGGCAAGGCTTGCACCATTCATGGCAAGATAAGAAGCTGCGCTATGGCGTAAATCATGAAAGCAAAAGTTATTAATCTCTGCTCGTTTTAAAGCATTTTCCCAAGGAGTGCGTATATCGACAGGTTTTTTTAAAGCACGGCCAGGAAAAACTAAATCAGTGCTAAGTTGCCGTATTTTTGAATGTTGCTGCATTAAACTTAGTGCGGGTTCAACAAGCGGCAATATCCTGCGTTCACCATTTTTAGTTTCATGCAAAGTAATTATATTGCGATTAAAATCGATATCAGGCCACTTCAAACCTAATATTTCCATACGCCTTGCGCCAGTAGACAAGGCTAAAATAACTACCAAATATAAGCATGGACTCTCACTTGCTTTGCAAGCGATTAATAATCGCTTACGCTCTTCATCTGATAAATAGCGCACTCTGCCCCGTGGTTCTTTTAATTTCGTAACTTTTTGCAAAGGATTTTCATTAATCCATCCCCATTTCTTATAAGCAATGGTAAATAAATGACTGAGAGCAGCTAGATAACGATTGACCGTTGCAGGCGTACGAGGCTCACCACGAGTAGTTATACCTTGAGAAAGATTATCTCGATGTTCACCGATTAAAGCAGGTGTAATATCGGCGAGCGTAAATTTGCCTATCTTTTCTCGCCACCATGCTAACTGAGTTGATTGGTCTTTCTCGCATTTAGGTTTAGTAGGAAGGACATGCTTAAGGTAGCGGTCAATAGCATCAGCTAGGACATGGCGTTTTGCTTCTACTGTTTTAAAGTATCGCCCTTCTCTTATGGCTACTTCTGTTTGCTGCACCCAGTTACGGGCATCAGTCAGCCGCCCAAAGGTGGCAGTTTGGGTAGGACTACCTTTAAGCCTAATCTTGACACGATAGCTAATTTTATTGTCTTTGCTTGTTCGTTTTTCTATATTTGCCATATTACTACCTTATAACATTACTTCTCAAAAGCTTACAACAAACGGCAAAGTATGGCAACAGCTGATTTATAATCATGCTAGTAATTGTAAATTTTTCTATATTTTACATTGAGTTAACACTCACACTGTTAATTGAAAGGGCACTCATGGGGCATTTACTTATAAAACCATCCCAGCAACTAATTGTAAAATATAAAAAAACAGAAAATTAAGTTTGATTATTAAAAATAAGATTTGAATAGATTTATCGGGCTT
>CAIUAS010000225.1 GCA_903897205.1 uncultured Gammaproteobacteria bacterium | reverse complement strand
GATTTACCATCCATCGGGTCAAGCTGAACGCGAAACATCGTGTTAGGTAGCACTTCTACTATCGTGCCATCCATAATGATTTGATCTTCTTTTGCCATATTACCTTCTCAAGGGCTAAAATTTATAGATTATACTGCTTGCAAGTTGCAATTCGCAAATCTATCACAAAATCGTGTATAATAACCAACTGTGTTAAAAAAATTTGAGTTTTAATCTTTTGAGATAGAGGTCAATTCGCGTTATGGATCTGGAACAACAGCAACAATCACGTTTAAAACACTTAATTGCCCACGGTAAAGAGCAGGGGTTCTTAACTTTTGCTGAGATACAAGACTATTTGTTAGAAGGTTTAGATCCAGAGCAGTTGCAAGTTGAAGAAATCACTGCTGTGTTAAATGAAATGGGAATTCAGGTTTACGAAACACCGCCTGATTTGCAGACATTACTGTCAGAGAATTTGGCAGGTGATGCGTCAGGAGATGAAGAAGGCGGCGGCGATAATATTGGCGGCGGTGCGGAGCCAGGTGAAATATTAGCAGCAATAGGTAATGAAATAGGACGAACGACTGATCCTGTGCGTATGTATATGCGAGAAATGGGCACCGTAGAGCTGCTAACTCGTCATGGTGAGATTGTATTAGCTAAACGTATTGAAGAAGGCATTCAAGAAATTCTAGTTGCTCTTGCCCAATACCCAGACATTATCGCAGATGTATTAAATGACTACGCTCGCTATGGGCGCCAAGAAATGCGCTTAAGCGATATTATTAGTGGTTTTACTGATATTGAAGTAGAGGTGCCATTAGATGACTCGACAGAGTCTGCTGATTTAGAAACGATTGCTGAAGAAGATGAGGCTGCTGCCGCCCCTGTTTCTGATAAAGACTTTGCCGATGATGAAAGCGAAGAAGCTGAAACTGCCGAAGGTGGTGAAAGTGCTGGCGATGCCGATGCTGATGCTGAGATCGATAGCGGCCCAGATCCAGAACTAGCCAGGCAACGTTTTAGCGTATTGCAAGAATGTTACGATAGATATGCGGATGAAGAAATTAAGTTTGGTGGTAAACATAAAAACACATTAAAGACAGCCGCTGAATTGGCTGATATTTTTACTAAATTTAAATTGGTGCCACGTCAGCTAGATAAACTTAATAAAAAAATGCGCGCCATGTTAGAAGCGGTACGTGTGCAAGAGCGGACCGTCATGAATTTATGCGTCAGCAAAGCGAAAATGCCCCGCAAATTATTTATTGCTTCATTTCCTAAAAATGAAACTCAGCTTGAATGGGTTAATGAGCATATCAATGCCAACAAACCTTACTCGGCGGCATTAGAAGCTTTGGCGTCTCAAATAGTGCGATCCCAGAAAAAAATTCAAATTTTAGAGCAAGAAACTAAATTAAAAACCGCTGAAATAAATGAAATTAACCGACAGATGTCTTTAGGTGAAGCTAAAGCACGTCGTGCTAAAAAAGAAATGGTGGAAGCAAATTTACGCTTAGTTATTTCTATCGCGAAAAAATATACCAATCGGGGCTTACAATTTTTAGATCTTATTCAAGAAGGCAACATAGGCTTGATGAAAGCGGTCGATAAATTTGAATATCGCCGAGGTTATAAATTTTCAACTTACGCAACGTGGTGGATACGACAAGCGATCACGCGCTCGATAGCTGATCAGGCGCGTACTATTCGCATCCCTGTGCATATGATCGAAACAATTAATAAATTAAATCGTATTTCACGGCAAATTTTGCAGGAAACTGGCATAGAACCCTCGCCCGAGGAACTGAGCAAGCGTATGTTATTGCCAGAAGATAAGATTCGTAAAATCCTGAAAATTGCTAAAGAACCTATTTCCATGGAAACCCCTATTGGTGATGATGAAGATTCTC
The DNA here is from genome assembly GCA_903897205.1 of uncultured Gammaproteobacteria bacterium. GTDB lineage: Bacteria > Pseudomonadota > Gammaproteobacteria > CAIUAS01 > CAIUAS01 > CAIUAS01. Next base: position 274 of record CAIUAS010000225.1, on the reverse strand, counting down.
ACTTAGGTGATTTTATTGAAGACGGCATGGCGCTTTCCCCAGTGGACGCAGCAACCGTAGAAGGCCTGCGAGAAGCTGTTTTGGAAGTGCTTGCCTCTCTTACCCCTCGAGAAGCCAAGGTACTTCGCATGCGTTTTGGTATTGATATGAACACCGATCACACGCTAGAAGAAGTAGGCAAACAATTTGATGTGACTCGTGAACGTATACGTCAGATTGAAGCAAAGGCACTGCGCAAGCTACGTCATCCGAACCGTTCGGAACCGTTACGCAG
>CAIUAS010000224.1 GCA_903897205.1 uncultured Gammaproteobacteria bacterium | reverse complement strand
GTATGCCGATCAATTAGCGATTGAAAATAATTTAGCCCACGAAAGGGCGGCAAATTTAGGCAAAAATGCATTATTTGGCACTGGCTTATTTGATACCACCAAAGATAATCCCTTAGCCGAATTAGCCGCAGGACAAGCGTTACATGAATGGTTACGCCAAAATATTGGCAATGGCACTGTCGCTATTAACAACGAGGATTCTGCCATTCATCGCACCGAAGAAGGATTAATGGTGTCCCTTGATGACTTAATTAATCGATTTACCAAAGAGAATCCACAACATCAAAACAACACCCAAGTCATTAAAACTCAATTTATGCAACTCATGGAACTTTATAATATTCCCGTTAGCCAATTAGCGAGAGAATATGTTTTATTAAAAGGCGGCGTTATTAGCACGCATTTTCGTAATTGGCTATTCATCTATAAACCTGAGTTTCTAATTCAATTAGGGCAACAAATTCCCCTTAATCCTAATATTGCTAAAGTGCCCGTTACCACCGTTTCGGCCGATCCTATCCACACCCCAACTGAACCTACGCAACAGCATAATGCCAAATTACAGCATCGGTGATATCCAAGGTTGTTTTATTGCTTTAAACAAGCTATTAACCAAAATTCAATTCAACCCAGCCAATGATACTTTGTGGTTCACGGGCGATTTAGTTAATCGTGGCCCACAATCTTTGGAAGTATTGCGCTTTATAAAATCATTGGGCAAACAAGCCATAGTCGTATTGGGCAATCATGATCTGCATTTATTAGCTGTTAGCAAAAAATATGCGCCGTATAAAAAACAAGATACCTTAGCTGAAATTTTAATGGCTCCCGATTGCTTGGAATTATGCGATTGGTTACGTCAACAACCTTTGCTTTATCATGATGTTCAGCTGGGTTATACGATGGTGCACGCAGGACTTGCGCCACAATGGGATCTCACCAAAGCATTACGATGTGCTAATGAAGTACAAACTATTTTGCGCAGCGATCGTTATCCAGAATTTTTAGCTCATATGTATGGTGATGAACCCCATTGCTGGCAAGATGAATTAACGGGCTGGCCAAGATTAAGGTTAATTACTAATTATTTTACGCGCATGCGCTTTTGCAAATTAGACGGCACTTTAGACCTAGACAAAAAAGGCAGCGCGGGCAATCCACCCGCCGATTTTTTACCTTGGTTTAAAATACCTAACCGCGCCCATAAAGATTTAAAAATTATTTTTGGCCACTGGGCAGCCTTAAATGGGAAAACAGACGAACCTAATATTTTCGCACTCGACACGGGTTGCGCCTGGGGCAATTGTCTAACCGCCATGCGTTTAGAAGACGGCAAACGATTTACAGTAGCTTGCGCAGAAAAAAAATCCATGTGATTTTAGAGAATGCTGCGCTAACTCGCGATTGCTTCTGCTTCTATTTCCAATAACACATCTAATAAATTGTCATTATAAAATCTTTTAGCAAGATGGATGGGTTTAACACCATCGGTTTGGGCGACATTTAAGAGTGCTGTATAATTATTTTTATTTACCGTGGCGATCATCGCTTTGGTCATTGCCACATTGCCACGATTAATGACCATATGAAAAGGGGTTGCATCTTTTAATTGGGAAAAAGGTTGCATGATCATTTTTTCAGCATCTGCTTGGCCTATGACTTTTATCATCGCTTGCAGCATTTCGACATTACCAAAATAGGCGATTTGCATAAAAGCATTCCAACCATTGGCCATTCTCTTTTGGCACAGCGGTTTTGCTAATTCTTTCAATGCTACCAATAATTTTTTAAGCATATGAGTTAAACCATATTGCACCGCTAAATTTAATGGCGTGGCATTATCAAGCTCACCGACTTTTGCCTGGCTCAACTCATATAGCATATCTTCCGCTAAATCTAAAATAAGCGCAGCGGTATCGGCATCCCCACTGATAGCGGCTAAATGCAAAATATTCATGCCCGATTTAAGGTAGACTTTTGCCATAGGCCACGCATTTTCTTTACCTATTATTTGAATAAGCGTCGCAACCATTTCTGGATCACCGCAATGCACACATAAATGTAGCGCTGTCCACTCATCCGCCAGGGGCAAGGCAGCAATAGCCGCCACTTTATCTCGGCAGGCATTTAATAATACGTTGACAGAAGCAGTTTTCCCTTCACTCATCGCCAAGTGTAATGCCGTCGCTTGAGTATTATCAGTTAATGGCATTGCAATCACAGTCGGCGCCTCTTCCCCTAAAATATCGACCAAGGTTTGCATTAAATCCGCGTCCCCATAAACAGCGGCTAAATGTAAGGGGGTCCAACCTTCATCTACTGTTCTTCTTGCTAAGATTTTTGCCTTTTCACCCAACTGCTCATGCAAAATTACCGCCATTTGATTAGAACCATAGCGGCCTGCAAGATGTAACATGGGATTTAATGTCAATTCCTTATCGGGCATTAAAATTTCGGTATGTTCACGCAAAAATGCGCTCAATCCATCAAAATCATTTTTAGTTAAAAAGTTGTGGACTTGATAATGATAAGGCAATTGATTATCACGAAAATGCATAACGACAGGCTTCCTATAAAATACGAGAACGCTGATATGATTACAATCTAGCAAAGTAGCTTAATATCCCTAATGCCAGCTAGCTGGGCGAGTGAGAGTATAACGCCTTTTAAAAAAGTTGCTGTAAGAGATATCTTATATCAGCATAGCTAATCTCTTAAAAAAATTAAGCCATACTCATCGTTATTTGCCAATCAAAGTAATCACTTTTTGCACCAATTTCTCTATGCCAACCCAAGCCTGACCAATAGACTGCGCTAACATATAAGCTGGAGTAGTAACCACTTTATGCGGTTCATCCACCACAATATCATATACAGAACAATTGATATGCTGCGCGCCCATTTGCTGCAATACCTGCGCCGTCTCTTTATCGTCACCGATAGTTAATTTTATACCTTCACCATAAATCTTGCTAATTAACACGGGCGCAATACAAATAAACCCCGCTGGTTTGCCTGCCTCGATGATAGCTTTAGTAAAATTTAAAACATCCGCTTGCACCGTATGTTCGGCGCCTTTATGCGCAAAATTGCATAGATTAAGCGCAGCGCCATAGCCGCCTGGAAAAATAATAGCATCATATTGTTTGGGATCGGCTTGCGCAATATCCAAAATTTTTCCGCGCGAAATCCGTGCGGCTTCTTGCAAAACATTTCGCTCAACACCCGAAATTGCTTTACCGGTTAAGTGATCAACTACTCTTTGCTGTGTGATATTAGGGGCCAAACATTCATAATGCGCACCCGCTTGATCGATTGCC
>CAIUAS010000223.1 GCA_903897205.1 uncultured Gammaproteobacteria bacterium | reverse complement strand
GCAATTTATGAAAGAAAAATCTAGGCGTTATGGAGAATTGGCTTTACCCGATAGGGACGGTCAATCATTTGTTTATTCAAACCAGTTTGGCCTACTTCCAAGCTAATCTAATTATTCTTAAATAGAAGATCATTATGAATCAAAAGATTTCAGAGTTTTTTGTTGAACGTAAGACGGCTTATCTTAAAGCAAAAATAAAACCTTCTTTAAGTCCTGAAGAAGAAGCACAAATCTTAGCGGATGCTGAAGATAGATTTTCCTTATCAACTTGGTTACCAGATGCAGCTAAACGAGCTTCACAGCTTTCAATGGTGAGTCATCCAAGCAAATTTAGCCATCCCAGTGCTAAAACATCTTCAGTAATAGCAAAAAGTAACTATGTAAATGATGGTTATCTTCGTAGTGGTAATATCGAATATGAGTTAGACGTATTTGGTAATGCAGCAGCTATGGATGTGTTTAGGTTCCTTAGCTTAAAATTAGAGGACGATATATCCGTTTTAAATCATCTTGAAGAAGATAGTTCTATCATAAAACGAGTATTTAAAATCCCTACAGCTAGTTATGAAAGTTTGAAAGATGATTTATTAAGTATTAAAAGGATCGATACATCATGTAAAACAGATCATTTAGTAAAACAAGTATATTTTCCTGTAAATGATGATAGTTATCACTTACTTTCGACGCTCACTCCTTCCGGTCTATTAACGTTGCTTAAAACCCGTGTTGATAATATAAGGTTTTCGGATGAAACTAAAACAGCAAAAGAATATCGTAGAAAAAACGAATATCATGCTCTGGGATATAATGATTTATTCGATTTAACAGTCACAGGATTCGGTGGTACACAACCTCAAAATGTTAGTGTTTTGAATAGTAAAAATGCTGGACGTGCATATTTACTTCCTAGCACTCCACCTAAACTAAAATATCGAGATATACGCCTTCCTAACCAAGACTTCTTTAAAAATAGCCTACGCACTAGTCAGTTTAAAGATAGCTTTCAAACACTACATAGCTTAATGATTGCTCAAGTTAATAATGTCCATATTCGTAATGGCATTAGTAATACTCTTAAATATATCATTGACCAAGTGTTACAACGCGCTTTCAAAATCAGATCGACAGCTATTGGTTGGTCTAATTCAGAGCATTATATGACTTTACCTCTTGCGCAACGCATTTGGCTTGATGATGCGCATACTTCAAAACGTGAAGATGAAGATGAATGGATGAATCAAATTAATCGTAACTTTGCACGTTGGATACTTCAATCTTACGAACTTACATGTAAAGACAGTCATATTAAATTAAGCGATCATGAGTTACATGAAATACGCAGTTATGTAGCAGAAGCGCTCAATAACGATCAGGAGTTTTTCAGATGATGAGACGGTTTTTTTTAATACCTCATATTAGAATTCACAATGCTAATGCAATGAGTAGTCCTTACACCATTGGCTTTCCGGCAATGACTGCATGGCTAGGTGCTGTTCATGCTTTACAAAGATATATCCAGCAGCAAGGAATGGCAGAGGCTACATTTACTAGCGTTGCGGTAAGTTGTCATCAATTTGATTTGCAGACTTATAAAGGCCGAGGAGACTTTGTAAGTTCAATTATTGGCACAGCCAATCCTTTAGATAAAACTGGAAGTAGACCCGCCTTTATTGAAGAAGCGCGATGTCATTTAGAAGTTTCTTTATTAATTGAATACCAAGGAGTGGACAGTGATGACATTGAACAAATTATCTTTTTAATTAACAAACAACTGCTCTGTATGAAATTTGCTAGTGGCGATATTTTATCAGTTAATAATACAGAAAACATTGTTATTGATGACGATGATGAACAAGAAACTAAACGACTATTAGCAAAGCTAATGTTGGGCTATGTGTTAATTGAGCGTAGAGATTTAATGATCAATGCTATGAAAAATGAGAATAAAGATCCTCTGGATGCCTTATTAGACCATTTAAAAATAATGCATCGTTCTATACAAGATGAGGATGGCAAAGTAACTTGGACGAGTTCTCGTAAAACAGTCGGCTGGTTAGTGCCAATATCTACTGGTTTTCAAGGCGTATCAGAACTAGGTGTAGCTAAACATCAACGTGATAGTTCAACACTTCATCGATTTGCCGAAAGTGTAGTCACGTTAGGTGAAT
>CAIUAS010000222.1 GCA_903897205.1 uncultured Gammaproteobacteria bacterium | reverse complement strand
GTGCGGTATCCAATGCTAATTTAAATCCGACCCTGCAAGCGGCGAGTTATAATGTGGAATTAGGCATGGGATATTTACAACAAGGCGATGTGCAACGAGCCAAACGTAAATTATTATTAGCGCTCTCGCAAGCCCCTAATTGGGCACCGGCGGAAGAAGCGATGGGATACTTTTTATTAAATACGGGCGAAACAAAGCAAGCTGAAAAATATTATTTACGTGCAGTCAACCTTGATCCTAAAGCAGGCGCTACGCAAAATAATTATGCTGTTTACTTATGTCGTATAGGGCGTTATCAAGCAGCGGATCAGCATTATATGTTAGCCGTTCAAGATCCTAATTATGTGAATACGGCAGAAGCCTATGAAAATGCGGGTTTGTGTGCAATGCAGGCGCATGATAATAATAAAGCGACTGGTTATTTCCAAAAAGCAATTCAACAAGATCCTAAGCGTACGACTTCCTATCTTGAATTAGCGCGGCTTGCTTATCAGCAGAATGATTTTAGTTTGTCGCAGCAATATTTTAATAATTACGCACAATTAGTCGGCAATAATATGGGGGCGGATGGTTTATGGTTGGGAGTTCGCTTGGCGCGCAAAACAAATAATCAGGCCTTAGCACAGCAATATACATTGCAGTTACAGAATCGATATCCCACTTCAAGCGAATATCGCCATTTAATAGCGTCGACTCCCCGTAAAATGCCAACAGTTTGAGGAAATAGTTTGTCTACTAAAATTGAAGCCGTACGCGGCATGAATGATATTTTGCCAGAGCAAACGGTGCTTTGGCAGCACGTCGAACAATTATTACGGAAAGTCGTCACTCGTTATGGCTATCAAGAAATTCGTATGCCTGTTTTGGAGAAGACGGATTTATTTCATCGTTCTATTGGCGAAGTAACCGATATCGTTGAAAAAGAAATGTATACCTTTTTGGATCGTAATAATGAAAGTTTAACTTTACGTCCAGAAGGCACGGCATGCTGTGTGCGGGCGGGAATTGAGCATGGTTTGTTATATAATCAAATCCAACGCTTGTATTATATGGGCCCGATGTTTCGTCATGAGCGCCCGCAAAAAGGCCGTTATCGCCAATTTTATCAATTTGGGCTCGAGGCTTTTGGTATGCATGGCCCTGATATTGATGCGGAAATTATTTTTATTACGGCCCGTTTATGGCATGAATTAGGTTTGACTAATCGGTTGCAATTACATATTAATTCACTGGGATCCAATGTGGCGCGTCAGCAATATCGCCAGGCATTAGTCGATTATTTTAGCCAATATCAAGCGGAGTTAGATGAGGATTCTCAGCGACGTTTAAAGAGCAATCCACTACGTATTTTGGATAGTAAAAATCCACACCTACAAGATTTAATCGCACGTGCGCCGCAATTAATGAATTATTTAGACGAAGAATCACAGCAACATTTCACGCAATTAAAGGGTTTGCTGGATAAAGCCGGTATTGTTTATCGCGTTAATCCTCGGTTAGTGCGCGGATTAGATTATTATAATCGCACCGTATTTGAATGGGTGATGGGTGAAATGGGCGCGCAAAATACTGTTTGTGCTGGCGGTCGCTATGATGGTTTGGTAGAACAGTTAGGCGGGCAGGCAACGCCTGCGATAGGTTTTGCGTTAGGGCTAGAACGATTAATTATTTTATTACAAGAAATTCAGTTAAAAGTGGGACAAGAGCCAGAGGTCTATTTTATAATGGCCGGCACTGAAGCGCGTTTAGAAGGCCTTGCGCTGGCTGAACAGTTGCGTACAGAGCTGCCTCTCTTGACGCTTTTATGTGATTGTACCGGTGGTAGTTTTAAAAATCAGATTAAACGCGCTGATAAAAGTGGTGCTCGCTTAGCACTGATTTTAGGTGAGAACGAAATTAATAATAAGCAAATTGCAGTAAAATATTTGCGTGAGAATGAAGGGCGACAAGAAATACTGCCACTAAAGGCATTAATTAAATTTTTGACTGATTTTTTATAGGAGTGTCTGTGAACGCATATACCGAAGCAGAACAAGTAGAGTTATTAAAAAAATACTGGCATGAATATGGTACCGCCGCTGTGGTTGGTATTGTTCTTGCTTTAATTTTAGGATTTGGCTGGCGTTACTGGCAGCAACATCATGAGCAAAAATTAGCGCATGTTTCTATGCGGTATGAACAATTATTAACAAATGTCGTCAATGGTAACTCAAACGCGGTTGAAAGCGGTGCTAATCGTTTAATAGAACGTTATCCGCATACGGCATATACGCAATTAGCTGCCCTGCAATTAGCGCGGCAGGATGTTTATCAAAATAAGTTAAATAATGCAGAAGATAAATTACAATGGGTAATGAAGCATGGTGATAATCCTTCTCTGCGAGAAGTGGCAAGACTGCGTGCGGCGCGGGTTTTATTAGCAGAAAACCAACCACAAAAAGCATTAGACATGTTAACTAAATCGGATGATAAAGCCTATCAACCCCTTGAGCTGGAAGTTAAAGGCGATATTTATGTGACGCTAGGGGAAACTGAACAAGCAAGCGATGCCTATCAGCATGCATTAAAAGTGTTACCTGAATTTGCTGTTATGCAACCTTTATTACAAATGAAATTAGATGATTTGCCAGCAGCTAAAACGGGGGCTAAATAATGAAGTATTTTCGCTTGGCAGTAGCACCGGCTATTTTATGTGGTCTGTTATTAACGGGCTGCGGTACTTTAAGCGGCTTGGGGACTGATAACACACCAAAACCAGCGCCATTAGCAGCTTTTAAAGCAGAGTATGTCGTAAAGCCTATTTGGTCAACCCATGCTAATAGCGGAGTGAACAATGATTATTTACAGTTAGGCCCTGTGGCAGCTGATGGGCATTTATTTATGGCGGATGCGGAAGGGAAGGTGGTTGCTTTAGATCCTCGTACAGGTCGCGTTATTTGGCGAACCAACACAAAAGCTCCTTTATCCAGTGGCCCTTCTGTTGGTGGGGGATTGGTTATAGTGGGAACGGCCGATGCACAAGTCATTGCGCTGAATGAACAAACTGGAAAAATGGTGTGGCAGATTAAAGCGTCTAACCAAGTATTAGCTGCGCCGCAGATTAGCCAAGGTCGCGTTATTATCACTACGATTAGCGGTAAAGTAAGCGCATTATCGGCGCAAACAGGCCAGCAATTATGGATGTATGATCACGGTGCGCCTACCATGGTGTTGCGTGGAGGCAGTTTGCCACAAGTAGTCGATAATAAAGTTATTGTTGGATTTTCCGATGGTAAATTAGCTGCTTTTGATTTAGGTGATGGGCATATTATCTGGCAGCAAACTATCGCAATGCCACAAGGCGCTGCACAAGTACAGCAAATGGTTGATATTATTGCTGATCCTGTGATTGCTGATGGAACTATTTATGTGGCAACTTATCAAGGCAAAATTACCGCAGTTTCCTTACAAACAGGCCAAATTAAGTGGTTGCAAACTATTTCTTCCTACACGGGTTTAGTATTAGGCCCGCAACAAGTCTTTGTAACAGACGCGGCGGGTAGCGTGTGGGCTTTTGCGCGTAGTAACGGACAAGTGTTGTGGGTGCAAAATCAATTAGCTAATCGCAAGCTATCAGCGCCGCAATTAATGGGTAATACCGTTGTTGTTGCAGATGGTGAAGGTTATTTACATGGATTGTCACAAGCAGATGGCCGTTTAGTAGCGCGGACTTTAATCAGTAAAAATAAAGCGATTTTAGCAGCGCCGGTGGTGAGTGGAAATGTAGTTTACGTAGCTAATCAAGCGGGTTTAGTGACCGCTGTACAGCTTGGTGCTGAATAATATGCCATTAGTGATTGCTTTAATTGGCCGACCTAATGTCGGTAAGTCTACCTTATTTAATCGCCTCACTAAAACGCGCGATGCTTTAGTCGCTGATTTTCCAGGCTTAACGCGTGATCGTTTGTTTGGCAAGGGAAGAGTAGGTGATAAACCTTATATCGTGGTTGATACGAGTGGCGTGAGTGGTAGTGAAGAAGAAGGCGTTGAAGAGATCATGGCTGGCCAAACCCAACAAGCCATTGCTGAAGCGGATGCTATAATATTTTTAGTGGATGGACGTGCAGGCTTAACCCCTGTTGATCAAGAAGTTGCACAATATCTTCGTCAATCCCATAAAAAAGTGTTTTTAGCCGTTAATAAGGCGGAAGGTCTTAATTGCGATATCGTGCTAAGCGATTTTTATTCATTAGGTTTAGCAGAGCTGCACGCTATTGCTGCTGCGCACGGCTCTGGTATCACTGAATTAATGGATGCCGTATTAAATAATGTAGTAGAGCCCTCAGAAGAAGAAATTCCTGCCGAACAATTGGGTATTAAAATTGCGTTAGTGGGTCGCCCTAATGTAGGTAAATCTACGTTAACTAATCGTTTGTTGGGCGAAGAAAGGGTGGTGGTTTATGATCAGCCCGGTACTACGCGCGATAGTATTTATATTCCATATACACGCCATAATAAAGCATATATTTTAATTGATACTGCTGGTGTTCGTCGGCGTCATTCAGTAAGAGAAACCATAGAAAAATTCTCTGTGATTAAAACCTTGCAAGCCATTGAGTCTGCGAACGTGGTTGTGTTAGTGGTTGATGCGCGTGAAGGTGTCGCTGAGCAGGATCTGCATTTATTAGGATTTATTTTGCAAGCAGGCAAAGGGTTAGTCATTGCCATAAATAAATGGGATGGTTTAACAGAAGATCAAAAAAATGCAGTAAAAAAAGATATTTCACGTCGTTTAGTATTCGCCGATTTTGTTAAAATAAAATTTATTTCTGCCTTGCATGGAACGGGGGTAGGTGAGCTTTACCCGTTGATTGAACGTGCTTATGAATCGGCTAATCAAAAAATGTCGACCTCTAAACTAACACGGATTTTAGAACAGGCAATTGCTTCACATCAACCGCCTTTGGTTAATGGGCGCCGGATTAAATTACGTTATGCGCATGCCGGTGGTCATAATCCGCCCATTATTGTTATTCATGGTAAGCAAACCAAATCACTACCTAGTTCCTATAGGCGCTATTTAGAAGGCTTTTATCGCAAAGCATTAAATTTAGTAGGAACACCTATTAAAATTGAACTTCGCGATAGTGAAAATCCGTATGTTTGATAGTTAAAAATGATTTTTGCTGCGTTCGTTAAGGGCGCTTTATTTTATTGATTTGGATAATTGCCGCTTGCGCTTGGAGCGGGTGCATTGTTAGGATTGCTAAAAGAAGGTGGTGGTGGATTATTGGGTTGTGACGTATTATTTTGCGCAGGTGCGTTGTTAGACTGAGTTGCTTGATTTTGTGAAGTATTCGCCATTCCATAAGGTTGCACAGCGCCAGGAAAAGTATTATTAAAAGATTTCATTGGGCCGTAATTTTGTTGTGGATAAGCAGGATTATTGCTGGTGGTTGTTTGCTTGTTGGTATTAGTAGCGGCGTTATTAGCTTGGCCAGTTTGATTAGCTTGAGTCGATTGTTGATTGGGTGTATTAGTCAGCGCTTTGTTATTAGTTGCCATGCCTGCTTGCGCATTTGATGGGTTGCTTTGATTATTGTTCATAGCATTAGAGTTAACATTATTAGGCGGATTGCTATTATTTGAATTATTTCCAGTCATCCCAGGGTTTAATTGCGCAATGACAGTTTGTTCATAATCAGGGCGCAATAAGGGGAGATTACTGAAGTCTTGATTAACTTGCGAACAAGTCAACCGATGATAATTGTTTTGCGCGGTTTGAGCCTGTTGTAAAGTTTGCTGGAAACTGTTGGTTGCGGCTTCACTGTCTGTAGGATTTAAAGCTAATTTATTAATGGCTTCGCCTGCTCGGGTGGTAAAGGTTGTGATATTGATTCCACAAGCTTGCGCGGTACCTGCAATTTGTCCCGCTTGAATAGCAAATGCAATAGCATTAGTCGCTTCGCCACTGTTTTGTGAGGCATTATCTTCAGCCAGTGCAATACCGCTAGTAAAGCAGCTTGCCCACACTAGTGTTAATAAGGCTGATTTGTGTAATTTAGAATGCATACAATAACTCCTATGGCAAATTAATTGCTAGTATAAGGTAAATCTTTTACATCCAGAATAGGAATGTGCAAGTTTTCTACATAGAGATTTTGCTTGATCGCTTTATCATAGATAACGGCTAAGCCATGCCAAGTTTGTGCTTGTATATTAATTGCTTGAACTAAGGTGCCGCATTCTTCAACCGATTCATCAGTGCCGCTTAACACTTTAGCGCCTGCTGTGACATTTGATGAGGTTACGAAACTTATTTTATACATACGTTGTTTTTGCTTACCCAAGTAGTGCATGCGTGCAATAATTTCCTGACCAATATAACACCCTTTATTAAAACTAACGCCATTGATGGCTGAATAATTAATTTGTTGTGGGGTAAATAAACCAGTCGTTTCGGGTGATAGGCTTGGAATTCCTGTTTCAATATCTATTATTTGCCAGGTTGAAAAATCAGTTGTTTGGCAAGTGTTTTGTAAATCTGAGTATATTTTTTCTATGGCAGCATGAGTGCCTAAGAGACTAAATCGTGCAATAGCATTACTCGGTAGTCGAGCGATAATAACTTCATCTTCGCAAATAGTTTCATCGATTGCTTGAGGTAATTGAATCCCTAATGTTGGGAGATTATCAGAACCCATAATGCCGATTTGTCGCCATTGATGGCTAACATCGGTTAGGCTAACTTTAGAGAAAACAGCATATTTTTTTAATGAAGTTAATAAATGATTGATAAGGTTACTGGGTAATTGTAAATAATAATTTTTTTGCAAATTAAATAAGCGAAAGGTCGCTAGAATGCGGCCTTTATTATCACAGTGTGCGCCTAACCGGCTCTGTGTTGCAGTTACTTCTCGCACATCACAAGTGAGCTGGCCTTGTAAGAATTTTTCTGCATCCGGACCACTTATTTGAATAATACCCAAGGTAGCTAATTCAACTATAAAATTAGGGTTGTTCATACTTTTTCATGCTTAGATTTTGCAAACAGTTTCAACAGTTCTTCCAGTGGAAGGGGTTTGCTAATATAGTATCCTTGAATGATGTCACAATCATTATTTAAAAGATAATTATATTGTTCGATAGTTTCCACGCCCTCGGCGATAACCTCTAAGTCAAGGCTGTGTGCTAAATTAATAAGCGCAGTGGTAATAATAGCATCATTTTTCTTATCTGGAATTCCGCTAATAAAAGATTGATCAATTTTGATGGTGCTAATAGGAAATTTTTTGAGATAAGTGATAGAAGTATAGCCCTTACCAAAATCATCTAAGGAAATGCTTAGCCCCATTTTATGTAGGTTTTGTAGCTGCTCGCTAATCAGCTCCATTTCTCGCATAATAGCTGTTTCAGTAATTTCCACCTCTACATGCTGAGCTTGCAGATCGGCCGCTTCTAACGCCGTTTGAATGTGTGAAATAAGATTTTGATTGTGCAGTTGAACAGCGGAGAGATTGATGGCCACTGAAATATCATGGCCTAACGCTCGCCATTGTTTAGCAGCTAAGCAAGCTTGTTTTAATACCCATTCACCAATAGGATTAATTAACCCCGTTTCTTCGGCAATCGGG
>CAIUAS010000221.1 GCA_903897205.1 uncultured Gammaproteobacteria bacterium | reverse complement strand
TGTTCCCTCTGGCCTTAACGTTTTATTTCTCACCGCTAACACTTTGCTCTGAAATGTACTTTTTGTTTTCATTCTGCATATTACCTTACCACCCTATAGTTCTTACGATTTTAGCGGATTTTTGTCTCACGTTGGCTGGCATAGAGGGGTATAAGTTCTTCGGTAAACTCAGTAAATAACTTTTTTTGCCATAGATAGGGAGTTTGTGTAATGGCCTGGGCGCGTCGAGAAACGCTTGCAAAGCGGCCAATATCAGAAATATTTAAATGGCAGACGACTTTAAGAATGATTCCATCAGGCAAATTAAAGAAGGTCAATGAGCTAGGCGTACCGAGTTGCTTAATGTCTGCTAGTTTTGCAGTTGCCTTGGCCAACCTTTCTAAGTTTCCTAGTCTTAAAGCAAATTCCTCCGCTTTTTTTAAAAACAATCCTGCTTTGTCTGGTTTTCCTAATTTGAGTAATGCGCTGCCTAGATTGTAATAGGTGATCGATAAATCATCGGTGACATGTTGTTCATTTAGCCCCAAAAGATCTTTTAATGCAAGTTCTGCCAGCAATTCTCATTTTGGTTACCCCTCTAGAGCTTTTTCATAAAACGCACTAATCTATGGACTGTTCACCAGCATGGAATTTTTTGATGAGTGCTCCTTTTGTTCCTCAGATTAAGATTAAGCCTAGTCTTAGCTTTGATGGTATGGTCGGTGCCATCCGTCAAGTAGCGCATACTTTTAGGGATAGTAGAACAGGCAACAATACCCAATACACGATGGAAGACTTTGTATTAAGTGCCTTTTCAATCTTTTATTTACAGTGTCCTTCTTTCTTGTCTTATCAGCAAGCGATGGAAAGTGGCCAGGGGAACAATAATGCCCGTACTTTATTTGGGATTGACAAAATCCCCGCCGATAATCAGACACGCTTAATATTAGACCAAACGTCTCCTGAAGCATTATTTCCAGTGTTTAATAAGCTATTTGAAGGCTTCCAAGAGGCCGGATTACTCGAAGGCTTCAGGGGGGGGCATTGTCAAGATTTACTCATAGCATTTGATGGCCTAGAACACCATAGTTCCAGCACCATCCATTGTCAGCAATGTAAAACCAAACAGCACAAAAGTGGAACAGTAACTTATTCTCATGGCATGGTCACGGCTGTTCTAGTGAAGCCTGGGTTGCCTTTTGTGATTGACCTGCCACCTGAATTTATAGTGCCGCAAGATGGGCATGACAAACAAGACTGCGAAAATGCAGCGGCCAAGCGTTGGCTGAAGCAACAAGCCGCCCGGTATGCCGAGTACGGAGTGACGGTGTTAGGGGATGATTTATATTCTCGTCAACCGCTGTGTGAAGCGGTCCTACAAGCCAAGTTTCATTTTATTTTCACCTGCTTGCCCGATTCGCATAAAACCTTGTACGAATATATTGAGGGTTTGAAAAAGACTGAACTACTAGAAACCGTTGAAATAAAACGTTGGACAGGTAAACAGCGCGAGATTGATCGCTACTATTATGTCAACCAGGTACCGTTGCGCGATGGAGAGGATGCATTGAGCGTTAATTGGTGCGAATTAACGACGGTCGATACGACTGGCAGAGTGATTTACCATAATAGCTTTATCACCGATCATGTGATTAAGCAGAGTAATATAGCTGCGATAGTAGAGGATGGCCGCACACGGTGGAAAACGGAAAACGAGAACAACAACACATTAAAGCGGCACGGTTACCATTTAGACCACAATTTTGGGCATGGAAAAAATAATTTATGTAATGTGCTGGCCACCTTAAATATGCTGGCATTTTTGTGCCACACGCTATTAGCGATGACCAGTGAAGCTTATCAAAAAATCCGGGCCAAATTAGGTGCACGTAAAAAGTTTTTTGAGCACTTACGTACATTAACGCATTACATTCTCTTTGCGAGTTGGGATGCGCTGCTATATTTTATGATGGACAAACTAAAACTTAATACAAGCTAATGCTGCCATGAAATAAAAAGCAAAGCAATTATGCAAGACAGCGGATTAAGCTCAGTGAGGCGTATTGTTCAAAAATCAAGAAAGATAAGCCAACAATCCCAAAAAGAGGGTACACTTTAAAAACAAGCTCAGGCGAGTTAACCAAATCTCTAATGGGTACCGATCGAAAATAATTCTTGTCGAAAATAATTCTTGATTGTCTTTGGAGCATCTAGAGCAATTAATAGAAATATTTAGTTAATTTATTACACATAAATGATACGCAGTGGGCCAGTAAAAACTCAAAATGAGAATTGCTGTAAAAAAAGTGATGGCTATTTAATCCGGGTTAAAAATAGTAAAATAGAAATTCTGTGCCGCCAGTGCAGAAAGCCAACCCAGCCTTACGGGTCAGGGCGTACTATTTCATTACGCCATTTACCGCTTTGCGGAAAAAAAGTAACGATTGAAATTACCCCGTTACGAAGCCAGTGTTTAAATTGTGAAGGCAACCCAACCACAACTCAGCAAGCGGATTGGTATGATGCTAAAAGTCCGTGCACCAAAGCCTATGAAAAACACATTCTGTTATCACTAATAAATAGGGCGTTGTTGCCTAACCCCATACATATTGTGTTTAACGGCGGATTTTAACGTATCAAATCACAATAATATGGGGGCTAATCAACAAAGCCTCATATGCTCTTGGAGCAGCGGCAGTAGCCCTAGCAACTACTGAACAACATTATAAAAGTAAAAATTTAAAGAGAATACGTTTAACCTTAGAGGATGGAATCAATCAGTTGAATTCAGCTATCAGC
>CAIUAS010000220.1 GCA_903897205.1 uncultured Gammaproteobacteria bacterium | reverse complement strand
CGCTTCTAGATAAATCGCATCTCTGCTAGGAATTAATCCAGCCGGAATCGCGTAATTGTTATTAATGACCGCGATAGCAACATCAGCTAATACTCGTGGAAGTTGGGCGGCATCCAATTCTTTAATTTGCAAATGTTTAGGATTGCTTGCTATATCAAGCGCAGTGGCGTTAATGCCCACCTTGGGTTTTAAGCTGATTAGTCCCGCTTTACTTAATAATAACAAAGCGCGTGCTTCATTGCTTGGATCATTAGGAACTGCCACGACGGCATTAGCAGGCACTTGGTTGATATTTTTATATTCTTTAGAATAAATTCCCATGGGGAAAATAAAGGTTTTTCCAATAGCGATTAATTGAAAGTGATTGGCTTTTATCGCCGCAGCTAAATAGGGCTGATGTTGAAAAATATTAGCGTCAATGCTGCCATCATTCAAGGCGGTATTGGGCAAGGTGTAATCAGAAAAACTGATTATTTGTAAATCTAATCCATATTGTTTTTTAGCTATTTCTTTTGCTTTTTCAATTAACTGTTCATCGGGGCCTGCCATCGTGCCCACTTTTATAACATTAGCCGCTTCTTGTTTTTGCTGGCAGGCGGATAAGGGTAATAATAAGCAAACACTCATTATTATATAAAATATAAATTTAATTTTTTTCATAAATTAATCCCAATTGAAAATAAAAAATTTAGTTTATCGATGTAATAGTTTTTTAGCGATAAAATCGCCAACTAGCTGTAAGCATTGCACCATGATAATCAAAATAATAATAGTTGCTATCATAATGTTAACATCGAAACGTTGATAGCCATAACGAATAGCCAAATCGCCAAGGCCGCCACCACCAATGGCGCCTGCCATCGCGGAATAACCAATCAGGTTAACCAACATGAGGGTAATACCATTAATGATAGCTGGCCTGGCTTCTGGTATTAAAATTTTTCTAATAATCTGAAAAGGCGTTGCCCCCATGGCATTGCCCACTTCTAATAATCCTTGGCTAACTTCGCTTAATGCACTTTCTACAATGCGCCCAAAGAAGGGAATGGCGGCAATGCTTAAAGGAACAATAGCCGCAGTGGTACCAATTGAAGTACCCACAATTAAGCGAGTCAAAGGAATTAAGGCAACCAGCAATATAATAAAAGGGATGGAGCGAATGGCATTAACCATACCGCCAACCATTCCATTCAGATATTTATTTTCTGAAATCTGTTGATGGCGTGTTATTAATAAAAGCACACCAAGCGGTAAGCCAAAAATAATAGCAAGCAAACCCGAAATAAAAACCATATAGAGGGTTTGCCAAGTGGCTGTTAAAAATTCATATAGCATTGGCATAACCTAATATCTCGACGTTTACATTTTTTGTTTTCAAATAAGCCATCGCTTGATCTAACTTATCATGCGCATTAATAGTTTTTACAATCATAATGCCCAACGCTTCTTTTTTTAAAAACTCAATATTGGCTTGTAAAATATTGAGCTTAATTCCAAAATCTTGCATCAAATGCGCAATAAAGGGTTCTGCGGCAGCCTGGCCATGAAAAATAATACGCAAAATAGCCTGGCTATTAGCAACGGGATGCTCAAATAATTTATCTTTTAAATTAAACGGCAGATCATGTTTAAGGCTTGTTTTGATAAATTCGTAGGCAAGGCTAGTTTGGGGTTGGGTGAAAAAACTATAAATATCATTCTCTTCAATAATTTCGCCTTGGTCGATTAAAGCAACTCGATCGCAAATTTCTTTTACTACTTCAATCTCATGCGTAATTAACAAAATAGATAAATTTAATTTGGCATTAATATCTTTTAATAGATCAAGAATAGATTTAGTGGTGTGTAGATCAAGTGCGGAAGTGGCTTCATCACATAATAACACTTTGGGCTCGCACGCAAGCGCACGGGCTATGGCAACCCGTTGTTTTTGGCCGCCACTTAAATCGGCAGGGTAGGCATTATGCTTATCTTCAAGCTGAGTCAATGTTAATAAAGGCATCACTTTCTCAGTGATTTGTTTTTTGCTTAAACCTTGCAATTCTAAAGGCAGCGCAACATTTTCAAAAACAGTGCGTGTGCCAAGTAAATTAAAATGTTGAAATATCATGCCAATCTGACGTCGACTGTGACGCAGTTCAGTTTCAGATAAAGTGGTGAGATTTTTTTTAGCGACAATGACGTCGCCTTGAGTAGGGCGTTCGAGCAAGTTAACGCAGCGAATTAAAGTGCTTTTACCGGCGCCGCTTTTGCCAATAATACCGAAGATTTCGCCAGGTGCTACTTTTAAATTAATATTTTTTAACGCAGAAAATTCATGGATTCCTGAGCGAAATATTTTACTGATATTAATTAATTCAATCATGATTGAAGCCTAACAACAAAAAAACCACCAACAGCTAAAACAGACGGTGGTTTCCCTGTCGCTTTAGCTGTATTTATATCGCGCCCGCAAGCTGAAGCTCAAATCGGCGCAAGTTAAATATCGTACAGAACTTGGTTAGTAATGGCAAGTGTTATGATTTATCAAAAATAAAAATGATGCGTGAGTGACTCATATCCCCATGGCAACAAATTGTATCCAACAATTCATTTTTTAGGCATTAACTTTAGAATTTTAGCTAAGATCATGCTATGATTTTTCACGCCGGAATATTTCCCTTTGTTTGCAATTTTTTGACACTGCAATTATAACAAAGGAGTTCAGGTATTTTTTTATGGATGAACGTAAGTTAAACACTATTTTGAGAAGCGAATATGCCAATTATTAATAAATGTACGAATATCGATCAATTACCGGCAGACATATTGGGAAAAATAGTATTCCATTTAATGGAAAGCAAAAAAAAATCTACAGTTAATAATCTCTGCCTTACAAGTAAAACAATGTATGACAAAATCAAATCCACTTCATTCTTTAAATTAAGCAAGTTGGCTGATGATAATGAAAACGAACTTGAAAAACACGGAGAACCTGGGCGTAGCGCTTCGAACCATGGAGTAAACGTTTCCGCTGCAATTGCTATAGTTCTAGCGTTAAGTGCGGTCATAGCCGCGCTCCTTTGGCGTGCAGCAGAAAAAGCTGCTAAAAATAGTAATTCTGTTTCTAGCTATGATCTATTCAAATCCTATGGCATTCCTATGTTGTTAAGTTTTTCAGCGCTGCTTATTTTAGGGGAAATGGAAAATCATCATATGGTTACTAATTTTTTTGCAAGAAGAAGGCAACAGAGCATAACAACAGAAGTAACTCAAAGATCAACCGAGACGGAGGAAAAGTTAAAGTCTATACGCGCTACTATGCAATAGCTATTTGGTAACATGCAACATTGCTGTGATCGCTTGATAATGGCAATGTTGCATGTTATTTAAGCCAAAATAAAATAGATGCATCAAAGAACCCATTTTGTTTTCACCACTTTCTGTAAAAAGCAGTACAATCAGCATAAATAAAGCACTTTATTGCATGGCTTCACATAGAGGTTCCGAGTATGAATGAGAAAGATGAAAAAATTGCTTATTTAGAAAAAATTATTGCACTGAGTCCGGGAAATATTTATTGGAAAGATAAAGAATGGTTGCAAGATCAAGCGCTCGCAATGTTTACAGATAAATATTATGATTTTGTATTTTTGGATATTGGTTTGCCAGACATTGATGGTTTTGAAGTGGCCAAAGAAATGCGCTACAAAGAAGTGGAGAGGGGCTATACGCCTATTATTGGGATAACGGGCTATAATACGGATGAAGATAAAGAAAAATGTTTTTTAGTGGGCATGGATGAAGTAACCATTAAACCTGTTAAACAAGAAGAGTTTAATGAAATTTTACAGCGATGGCTAAGCAAAAAATCCAACTTACAGAAACGATAATCTTTTAAATCCAGTTCTTTTACGACTGCTCAGCAAGCATTAGCTCGTGGACTAGCGGAAACTAATACACT
>CAIUAS010000219.1 GCA_903897205.1 uncultured Gammaproteobacteria bacterium | reverse complement strand
TGATAAAAATTTTCTATTTTCTCAATGGCATAACCGCATTTCTCATAGAGCGCACAAGCTGGTTTATTATCTAATTGAGTAACCACTTGGCTTTCGTTGAAATGCTGTTCCGCAAACCATTTTTGGCCTGCATAGACTAAATCGGCGCCTATTTTTAAACCACGATAAGCCGGTTGCACCGCCAATAAACCAATATCACCACGTTTATTTTTATCCCCTAAAGTAATCATCCCCGCAAAATTATTTGCTTTTTTCGCGACTAACACCGCATGCGCCACGCGTTTATTAACCGAATTGGCGATCCATAATTTATAAACTTTTTTAAAAATTTCATCAGAAATTTTAGGATCAGCCTTAAAGCGCGAGTATATACCACTTTGTAACGCTAAAAATTCCAAGCCCTCACTAACCATATTTTCATTATATTCTTCTATCACATTATCGCCTGAAAAAATTGGCTGCTGATTAGCAAGCGACATGCAATAGGTAACCTTACGATCCGCCAAAAAACCCTGCTGAGCCTGCGCCGCCTGCTGCGAAATATTATCTTGACTATCTGACGCCCAATAAACCAATTTCACCTGGTTATTTTTTAGCTCCTGTAAAACCATCGCCAACTCAGCCAAACCCAAGCGCTCCGGCACAATCTTTGCAACCCCAAAACCAAACACCTCCGAGTCCCAATCCAATAATTGATAATTTTGCATTTTTATCTATCCCACTTTTCAATAAATTATTAATAGTTCACCTGAAAAATATAGCCTCCGCTTGTTGACAAGTCGCCATAGTTCGATAGCATAAACCCTCAGTCAACAACCAACAATAAACTAAAAGGTATACCCATGGCACTTAAAATTCTCATTCTTGGCATTAACGGCTTCATCGGCAACAGCTTAGCCGAACAAATTTTGCAGCAAAAGGATTGGGAAGTTTATGGCATGGATTTAACCACCGATAAATTGCAAGGCATTTTAGATAATCCGCGTTTGCATTTTACCCAAGGTGATATCACGCAAAACACCCAGTGGATAACCGAACAGGTAAAATTATGCGATGTAGTCCTTCCCTTAGTTGCCATTGCCAATCCTGCTCTCTATGTCCAAAATCCCTTGCGTGTTTTTCAATTAGATTTTGAAGCTAATTTAGCCGTTATCAAAGAATGCGTGCGTTATAAAACACGGGTCGTCTTTCCTTCTACCTCTGAAGTCTACGGCATGTGTCCTGATGAAGAATTTGATGAAGAAACCAGTAATTTTGTTTTAGGGCCGGTTAACAAGCCACGTTGGATTTATTCTTGCAGCAAACAATTATTAGATAGAGTCATTCATGCTTACGGCATGAGTGATAATTTACCCTACACGTTATTCCGCCCTTTCAATTGGTTTGGCCCCAAACTCGATAATATTTTAAATCCAAACGATGGCGGCTCGCGTATGGCGACTCAATTTATTGGTAACATATTACGGGGCAAGCCTATTCAACTTGTCGATGGTGGCGAACAAAAACGGAGCTTTACCTATGTTGACGACAGCATTGACGCTTTAATTAAAATTATTGAAAATAAAAATGGTTGTGCCGATAATCAAATCTTTAATATTGGCAATCCCCATAATGAAATTTCCGTAAAAGATTTTGCTGAATTAGTCATAAGACTTATCACCAACTATCCCGCTTATGCAGAAGCCGCACAAAAAACCGAATTGATTATTACGCCCGCAGAAAGTTATTTTGGCAAAGGCTATCAAGATGTGAAAAGACGCGTTCCTGCCATCAAAAAAGCCCAACAAATTTTAGGCTGGAACCCTGTCATAACGCTAGAAGAAGGCCTACGAAAAACCTTAGATTATCATCTAGCAAAATAACGCCACCCCATCTAGAATTCTGCTGAATTAATTTCAGCAGAATTTACCTTCAAACTTGGTTCATTTGTAAAGCGAATTTTAAGCCATGCAGAATTAAATCAGGAATAATGGCATCAAATATTTTCTCATCTTCAAATAAATGTGAAAAACCACCGGTGCCAATTAACAGTGGTTTTTTGGTGGCAAATACTTCTTTAGAAATTTGCAGGGTGATTTCACGAATAGCGCCTAACTGACTGAAATAAAGCCCCGCTTGGATACTCTCCATCGTTGAACGTCCTAATGCTACTTCAGGATGAACAATTTCTACCGCAAATAATTTTGCCGTGTTATTCGATAAACTTTCCATGGATAAGCGCATGCCAGGTAATATAGTGCCGCCTAAATATTCTTTTTCAGCCGACACGGCGCAAAGTGTAGTTGCAGTTCCCATATCAACCACAATGATATTTTTTTGAGGAAATTGTTTAGTCACCGCTATGGCATTAGCAATTCGATCGGCGCCTACTTCGATAGGGTTACGATATTTAATTTTTAAGCCGGTTTTAATGCCCGCCTGCAATATAAATGGATCCTGATTAAAATATTTAATACAGGCCGAACGTAGAGAATAATCCATGTGAGGAACCACCGAACAAATTGCAATTTGCTTAATAGAACGGCAATCGATTGCATTCTCGCGCAATACATTCTTTAAAAAAACGCCTAATTGATCAGAGGTAGTCCCGCGCTGCGTAGGAAAACGGAAACGCAATTGAATTTTCTCATCAACAATAATACCGCCATACATTTGCGAGTTACCAACATCAAGACATAAAATCATATATTTTCCTTGGATAAGTTTAGCTTGCTTAAAATATTACTATTTGATATATACCAATCACATTATAAAATTGCACGACTCTTTAGATTGAGTCGGTTAGCGCGTCAGACGATAGCATTTCCGCAAACACGCATAAATACATCCATGTAGCTACTTGCGGCTTCCTGCCGCAAATGTTTGCTCCAATACTATCGTCTGACGCGCTAACTAAAGCACATTTTCACAATGTACTTTTTATACTACATTTTGCCTTAAATTCAAAAACTATCCAAATCATTACTTTTGATAAAAAGCTGGTGAAAAAGGCAAACAAATTGGATAATTGGCAACCAATCATTGCAACTCCAAAGGCTTAAAATAAATGGCTCCTTTTGTACTAATCGACGGTTCTTCTTATCTTTATCGCGCATTTCATGCGTTGCCACCTTTAATCAATTCCCATGGTGAGCCTACCGGAGCGATTTATGGCGTAATAAATATGCTGCGCAAGTTACTCAGCGAATATAAACCTGAGCATGTCGCCGTGGTATTTGACGCCAAAGGGAAAACCTTTCGTGATGCTTTGTATGCGGAATATAAAGCACACCGCCCTATTATGCCCGAGGAACTCCAAAAACAAATCGAGCCATTACATGCCATTATCAAAGCCATGGGGTTACCTTTGCTTATGATTGAAGGCGTTGAAGCTGATGATGTGATCGGCACTTTAACGCGGGATGCGGTAGCCGCTAATATGCCCACTATTATTTCAACAGGAGATAAAGATTTTGCGCAGTTAGTCAATGGTCATATTACCTTAATTAATACTATGACAGGCGACCAGCTCGATCGAGCAAATGTCATCAAAAAATTTGGCGTTCCTCCTGAATTAATTATTGATTATTTAACGTTAGTCGGCGATTCCGTCGATAATATTCCTGGCGTCCCTGGCGTGGGGCCAAAAACAGCCGCGAAATGGTTAGCTGAATATGGTTCCTTAGATAATTTAATGGCGCGTGCAGACGAAATAAAAAGTAAAGTCGGCGAAAATTTACGCGCTACCATTCCTCAATTATCTTTAATTAAACAACTGGTGACGATCAAACAAGATGTGGTGCTAGCATTTAAACCTGCGGAATTAACATGTAAAACACCCGATAATAAAACACTCATTGAATGGTTTAAACGATTGGAATTTAAAAATTGGCTAGCAGAGCTTTTAAAGCAAACCTCTGCTAATGAACAGAATCCAATGCCTAATACACTGCACTGTGAAACGAAACAGTATGATATTATTTTAACTGAACTTGATTTCAATAAATGGTTAATTCAATTAGAACAAGCGGAATTATTTGCCTTTGATACTGAGACCAACAGCTTAGATTATATGGCCGCAGAAATTATCGGTGTTTCTTTTGCAGTTGAAGCCCATAAAGCCGCTTATATACCATTAGCGCATGATTATCTCGCAGCACCTACGCAATTAAATCGTGAAAAAATTCTTCAACGCTTAAAACCCTTACTGGAAAATTCGGCTAAGAAAAAATTAGGCCATAATTTGAAATACGATATGAGTGTGCTCGCTAATCATGCTATTGATTTAAAGGGCATCGCGCATGACAGCATGCTTGAATCTTATGTATTGGATAGCACAGGTTCGCGTCACGATATGGACAGCCTTGCGTTAAAATATCTAGGCCAACACACTATTCACTTTGAAGATATTGCCGGCAAAGGTGCTAAGCAATTAACTTTTAATCAAATTGATATTACTAAAGGCGGTGAATATGCGGCGGAAGATGCGGATATCACCTTGCAATTACACCAAACATTTTGGCCACGACTTTGCGAGTCTG
>CAIUAS010000218.1 GCA_903897205.1 uncultured Gammaproteobacteria bacterium | reverse complement strand
TTAGAACAAAAATAGAGAATTAAAAATTAATAATTTTTAATTCTCTCTACATAAAAAAAAGCCCTAATTTATAGGGCTTTTTTTATTTTATCCGCCGTTATTATTTAACAACCAGTGAATCGGTAACGGCCGTTACGCCAGGGACACTTCTAGCCGCTGCAATGGCTCTTTGTTTTTGTTCATAATTATCAACGAAACCACTCAGTTGGACAGTGCCTTTATAGGTTTTAACAGAAATGGGTAGGCTTTTAATATCTGGATCGCTAATCAGATTTGTTTTAACTTTTGCAGTGATAGTGGAACTATCGACATATTGACCTGTGCTTTCTTGTTTACTAGTGCTTGCACAGCCTGCTAAAACCGTTGAACCCACTAAAACAGCAGTTAAGATCAGTTTTTTAGCGCGGATAATAATCATTATTTTTTCCTCATGGTAAGACAAGTATAGTTACTCGGAATTTTTAGTATAGTAATTTTTCGCATTGCACCATAGTCTTTGAGGGCGTAAGCTAATGTAGGCTTTTTTCTGAAAGCTTCGTCTACTATTCTAACTAAGTTATGTAACATTGTAATAACAAAATATTTGTAGGAATAACGATATGTCAATTTTAAAAATGACCGATATTAATTTAACTAACAAACGGGTGTTAATTCGCGAAGATTTTAATGTACCCATGATAGACGGAAAAATAAGTTCAGACGCACGCATACAAGCGGCCTTACCGACGATTAAATTAGCTTTAGAAGCCAATGCAAAAGTTATTTTACTTTCGCATTTAGGACGCCCAACCGAAGGTGAATTTAAAGCAGAATTTTCTTTAGCGCCCGTGGCAGAGCGTTTATCGCAATTATTAAATAAGCCCGTAAAATTTATTAGCCAGTGGTTAGATGGTGTTGAATTAAATGTCGGTGAAATTGCTTTATGTGAAAATGTTCGCATGCAAATAGGCGAGAAAAAAAACGATCCTACCCTTGCAAAAAAAATAGCGGCGTTAGCTGATGTTTTTGTTATGGATGCCTTTGCAACGGCGCATCGCGCAGAAGCTTCTACGATGGGCGTCGCCCAATTCGCACCCTTTGCTTGTGCCGGTTTACTGCTCGCCGCTGAATTGGTTGCTTTAGAAAAAGCGTTGGCAAATCCGGCTCGACCTTTAGTCGCCATTATTGGCGGTTCTAAAGTTTCTACTAAATTAACGGTGTTAGATGCTTTAATTAATAAAGTGGATAAATTAATTGTGGGCGGCGGTATCGCCAATACTTTTTTAGCAGCTCAAGGTTTCCCCATAGGCAAATCATTATATGAAGCAGATTTAATTCCTGCCGCTCAATCACTTTGGCATTTAGCTAAAGAAAAAAAAGTAACTATTTTATTGCCTAGCGATGTCGTTGTCGCACAGGAATTTTCCGCCTCGGCAAAACCTCTATTAAAACAAGCCATGGACGTCGCTGCAAATGAGATGATTTTAGATGTTGGCCCCGCCACACAAGCAGAATATGCAGTCGCTTTAAAAGAGGCCGGCACCATTTTATGGAATGGTCCTGTGGGTGTATTTGAATTTGATGCTTTTGCAAAGGGTACCGAATCATTAGCGCATACCATTGCACAAAGTAGCGCCTTTTCAATTGCTGGCGGTGGTGATACTTTAGCCGCTATCGAAAAATATGCTATTGCTAAGCAGATTTCCTATATTTCAACAGGCGGCGGCGCTTTCTTAGAATTTGTCGAAGGCAAGGAATTGCCAGCTGTTAAAATATTACAAGAGCGCGGTAAATAAGCTAAATCAAATATACTTGCATTGCCCCAAACAGACTACACTGTTACACTTAATTTCTATTATTTGATCAAAAAATAAAAACTTGAAGGGATTATTATGCGCCGAACAAAAATTATCGCTACTCTGGGCCCATCCACTGATGATCCTGCTATTTTTCAAGAAATGGTAACAGCTGGGGTCGATGTTGTACGCCTAAATTTTTCTCACGGTTCTGCTGAACAGCATAAACGGCGTGCGCAGTTAGCACGTGCTTGCGCCAAAGCGGCAAATAAAGAAATAGCCATTATGGCTGATCTGCAAGGTCCTAAAATCCGTATTGCTCGCTTTAAAAACGGTAAAATTGAATTAAAAGAAAATGCGACTTTTATTTTGGATGCTAACCTAGCAACGGATGCCGGCGACGAACACTGCGTAGGGATTGATTATAAAAATCTACCTAATGATGTTCATGCCGGCGACATGTTGTTATTAGACGATGGCCGCTTAGTTCTGCTGGCGGATAAAATTGAAAATAATCGCATTATTTGCCGAGTAATTGTTGGCGGTGAGCTTTCTAATAACAAAGGCATTAATCGCCAAGGTGGCGGTTTAACTGTTAAAGCACTCACTGAAAAAGATATTGCTGACATGAAAACAGCGGCAGAAATCGGCGTGGATTATGTCGCCATTTCTTTTCCACGCAGTGCCGACGATATGCTAGAAGCGCGGCGATTATTACAAGGTTTTAATTGTCACGCCGGTCTTATTGCTAAAATTGAGCGCATTGAAGCCGTAGATGAAATTGATGATATCATACGGGCATCCGATGCAGTGATGGTAGCGCGCGGCGATTTAGGCGTTGAGATTGGTGATGCAGAATTGCCAGCGGTACAAAAACATATTATTCATCGTTGTCGTAGTTTAGATAAAGCTGTTATTACGGCCACTCAAATGATGGAAACGATGATCCATAACGCAATCCCGACACGCGCTGAAGTTTTTGATGTTGCCAATGCGGTTATTGATGGGACTGATGCGGTGATGTTATCAGCTGAAACAGCGACCGGCGATCATCCTGCTAAAGTCATTGCTGCCATGGCACGCATTTGTTTAGGTGCAGAAAAACAAGCTATTACACAAATTTCACGCCATCGTGTTGAATGTCAGTTTCATCGCCCTGATGAATTAATTGCCATGTCAGCCATGTATGCCGCTAATCATTTTAATATTAGCGCGATTATTGCCTTAACCGAATCTGGCTTAACGCCGCTTTGGATGTCGCGCATACGCTCAGGCATTCCCATTTACGCCCTCACTCGCAATCTTGCTTCTCATCGTAAAATGATGCTTTATCGCGGTGTTTATCCTTTATATTTCACCATAGAAACCAGCGATCAACATGAGTTGAATAAATTAGCCATTAATGAGTGCTTACAACATGGCGTTATTAAACTCGGTGATTGGGTATTATTAAGTTTTGGTGATCAAGTGGGTATGCATGGTGGGACTAATACCTTAAAAGTTATGCCGGTTACCTTAAAATAAATATAAAAACTCGGCCGCAAGCGGCCGAGTTTATAATTATTAATTAAAATGTTTTTTGGCATAAGCCTTCCTTTTATTGATTCCAGGGCATTTTAGCGAGCAGTTTCGCCATACCACACCATCCGCTTAATCCTGCAAATATAAGCCCAAGCCCCACGAAACCTGACAAGGCATAAAACCACGAACTAACCAGTGCGCCTAAAATAACGCCTAAAAATATTAAAACTCCAGCGGTTAATTGTACTTGTCGATCTAAAGGCAACACCTTCCGTCCCAAATTTTTTATGGCACAACCAGATTCTTTCCAGGCCATAATTCCGCCTTCTAAATTATATATTTCAAGATTAGGATCTTGCGCCAATAGTTTTTTGCAGGCTGCTTCACTGCGCTTGCCAGAGCGGCAGTGAATAACTATAGGACGTGATTTGGAGGGTAATTTTTCACAAGAAATTTCAGCCAATGGTATTAAGCACGCCCCATCGATACATTCAGATTTATGCTCCGCGGGCTCACGCACATCAATAAGCAAAACTTTATTTTGCTCAAGTTGTTTTTTTAATTCGGTTGGTGTAATTGTTTTAATCATCTCAATCTCTCCTAAAAAATATTTTCCAAATTCTTTTATATGAAATCGTACTTTAGCGGATTTTAATAACGTTATGCTGATAGAAGTAAGTTATTCCACAGTAACTGATTTTGCTAAATTTCTCGGTTGATCAACATCGGTACCTTTACAAACAGCAACATAATAAGCTAATAATTGTAAAGGGATCGTATGAATAATAGGTGATAATATTTTTTCAACAGTCGGCAATTTGATAATCCGCATGCCTGCATTATTTTCGATGTTGATTTGTTCATCACAAAATAAAATAACTTCTCCACCACGTGCACATACTTCTTGTAAATTGGATTTTAATTTTTCGATTAATTCATTGTGAGGCGCCAAAGCGATGACTGGCATTTCTTGATCAACCAAGGCTAATGCACCATGTTTTAATTCACCCGCCGGATAAGCTTCTGCATGAATATAAGAAATTTCTTTTAATTTTAATGCGCCTTCTAATACGATGGGATAATGTATTCCACGTGCAATAAATAAACTATGGCGTTTATCTTTAAAATAATCCGCCAATTTTTTAATGGGTTTATCCAAGGCGAGTGTTTGTAGAATTTTCTTTGGTAGACTTTCTAAAGATTCAACAAAAACTTGCTCCTGTTCTAACTTTATTTTTTGATTATAACGACCCAGCACAATAGTCAGTAATAATAATGCTACTAATTGCGTGGTAAATGCCTTTGTGGAAGCCACGCCAATTTCAGGGCCGGCGTGCGTTAAAAATACTAATTCGGATTCGCGAACCAACGAACTTTCAGGTGCATTACAAATAACCAGCGTGGATAAATAACCCGCTGTTTTTGCCGCACGAAAAGCCGCCAAGGTATCGACGGTTTCGCCTGATTGAGATAGCGTGATAAATAACGTATTGTTTTCTACGACTGGATGGCGGTAGCGATATTCACTGGCAATTTCAACTTGGCAAGGAATCCCTGCTATTTCTTCTAGCCAATAACGCCCCACCATGCCCGCGTGATAGCTAGTACCGCAAGCAACAATGTGGATCCGCTTTACTGCTGGAAATAAAGCCTCAGCCCGCGCACCAAATACATTGGTTAATATTTGCTTGCGGCTAATGCGCCCTTGTAACGTGGCGGCTATCGCTTCAGGTTGCTCAAAAATTTCTTTTAGCATGAAATGGCGATAATGGCCTTTATCGGCTACATCATGGGACAAACTAGAGGTTTGGATGGGGCGGCGAATGATGTTACCGTCATGATCATAGATAGTTACTTTTTCACGCGTGATGTCTGCGAGATCATTCTCAGCCAAATAAATAAATTTTTGCGCAACGGGTAGTAAGGCTAATTGATCAGAAGCAAAAAAATGTTCACCAATCCCTATTCCAATCACTAACGGACTACCACGACGTAACCCGATTAAGCGGCCAGGCGCTTTGCGATACATCAATACCAGCGCAAAGGCGCCTTCTAATTCTTTAGCAACATACTGCACCGCAGTTAAAAAATCTTTGCCTGTGGTTAGTTGTTGATGGAGTAAATGGGCAACTACTTCGGTATCGGTTTCTGAAGTAAATTGATAACCGGCGGCTGATAAATTTGCTCTTAAAATCTCGTGATTTTCAATAATACCATTATGCACAACTACCACTTCATCGTGTGAAATAAGCGGATGGGCGTTCTGTTCGGATGGTTTACCATGCGTTGCCCAGCGGGTGTGAGCGATGCCTGTATTACCATATAAAGGCTGCGCCGCTAACCTATCTGCCAGCTCTTTAACTTTACCTACTGCACGATGACGCTGTATCTGTTGTTGCGGATCGATAACGGCCATACCAGCCGAATCGTAACCGCGATATTCTAAGCGTTTTAAACCTTCTAATAAAATGGGTGCTACATCACGCTGTGCCACTGCTCCGACGATACCGCACATAAGCATACCTCTCTATCATGTCTTAAACTTGTAGGGCAAAATAGCATAATTAATGCTTTTAGACAAAATAGGCAATATGGATAAAATTCAACTTTTACAGCAAAAAATGCAGACATTAGCACCGTATTCGTTACATTCACGGGTGCATGCATTAAATTCGTTTAATACTTCATTAGCGAACAGCTACCTTAAGCGCGAGGATGAATTAGGTTTTGGCGTCAGCGGATCAAAAATTCGCAAATATGCGTCGCTGGTTCCCTATTTATTAGAAAATTCTGTTAAAGCAGTGCTTGTTATCGGTGGGGCTTATTCTAATAATGTGCTCGGCATCAGCCAATTACTAATTGAAAATTCGATTAAACCTATTTTATTTTTATTAGGCGATGCGACTCAACCACGCCAAGGTAATTTATTATTAACTTCTATTCTGGTCGCAGACGAACAAATACATTGGGTTGCACGTAAAAACTGGCCTTTGATAGAATCGATTATTGCTGAGTATCAACAAACGCATTCAGCTTGCGCCACAATAATTCCAGAAGGCGCTTGTATGCCAGAAGCTTTATTGGGCGCGCTCTCACTGCCCTTAGACATTTTAAAAAATGAGCAACAATTGCAGCAGCAATTTCAACATGTTTTTATTGATGCTGGCACTGGTTTAACGGCGATTGCTGTGATACTTGCCTTCGCTTGGTTAAATAAAAAAATACAGATACATGTTTTATTATTGGCTGATGATGAAAGCGCTTTTTTGAATAAGTTAGCGCAATTTCAAATTATATTTGAACAATTAATCAATGAAAACATAGACTCAAATTTAATGATCACTTTATTGAAATTATACACACCCAAACAAGCTAAATCATTCGGCGCTATTAATGCTAACCTTTTTAAATTTATTAAAACTATCGCGCGCGAAGAAGGATTTTTTACTGATCCAATTTATTCGGCGAAATTATTATTCGAAGCTAAAAATATTATTCAAAAAGAAAACTTGGTTGGTAATGTTTTAATTATTCATTCAGGCGGTGCTTTAACTTTAATGGGATTTCAAGCGCGACTTTATTAATTATCTAATAGGAAATTATTTTTCTTGGTTATTTTTTTTCTTAGGACGCTGCCAATTGTCGACAATGCGTTGCTCGGCACGCGCAAGCGCCAGCGATTCTGCGGGTGTATCGCGCCTAATGGTCGAGCCTGCGCCTACAGTTGAATTTTCACCAATAGTCAGCGGGGCAATCAGGGAAGAATTGGAGCCAATAAAAGCATTATCGCCAATGATGGTTTGATGTTTATTGACGCCATCGTAATTACAGGTAATCGTGCCGGCACCAATATTCACTTTTTTTCCAATGATGGTATCGCCTATATAACTCAGGTGATTAATTTTACTGCCTTCATCAATTTCTGATTCTTTTATTTCAACAAAGTTGCCTATGTGAACATTATTTTTTAATTTAGTACCAGGCCGAATTCGAGCAAACGGGCCTATTTCACAAGCATCGTCAATGACAGCATCTTCTATGGTGGAATTTGCTTTTATTATTACATTTTGTCCGATCGTCACATTGCGCAATAGTGTATTAGGGCCAATATAAGTGTTCGCACCGATAATCACTTTTCCTGCTAAAATAACGTTGATATCGATGGTAACGTCACTGGCAATTTGCGCTTCGCCACGTAAATCAAAGCGGGTTGGATCGAGCAAGGTAACTCCTGCTAGCATTAATTTATTCGCTTGTTGACGCTGATAATAACGTTCTAATTGAGCTAATTGAATACGATCATTAACGCCCTGCCCTTCTTCAATTTCTGTGAGTTGGGTGGTGTAAACAGGCATTTTTTCTGCGACAGCCAGGGTAATAACTTCTGGATAATAATATTCTTTTTGTGCGTTATTATTATTAAGTGCTGGTAACCAGCGTTTTAGATCGCTTGCTGACGCCGTTAAAATACCAGTATTAATTTCTTTAATTTCTTTTTGTTGCGCTGTGGTATCTTTATCTTCAACTACCGCAATCATTTCTCCTTTCGCGTTGCGAATGATGCGCCCTAATCCTGCTGGATTTGGCATCTGGGCGGTTAATACACCCACCGCATTATTAGGTGTTATCGCTAATAATTCTTGTAATGTCTTCGCTGAAATTAAGGGAACATCGCCAAATAATACGAGTACGCGTGCATCATTTTGAATAAAGGACATGGCCTGTTTTAAGGCATGTCCTGTGCCTAATTGTTGAGTTTGCTCAATCCACTGCACCGGTAAATCGCCTAGCTGTGCCTGTACTTGCTCGCCCCCGTGTCCATAAATAATAAATATTTTTGCGGGATTAAGCTGTTGCGCCGTATTGACAATATGAGCTAACAAAGGTTTTCCCGCTAAGTGATGTAGCACTTTAGGCAGCTTTGAATGCATGCGCTTACCTTGACCGGCAGCGAGGATAACGATATTAAGTGACATAAGAGATTGTTGATGGATCAGTGATTTAAGGTTACTCAAGGCGCGCTGTGCCTAGTCTAAGAATAAAACGTTTTAAAGTATGGCTTAGAACAAAAATTTACTCTTTTATCTTAAGTTTCTTTCTTAATTTGCGGATGGTTTCAAGCTGTGCTACTGCTTCAGCAAGTTCTGCAGCGGCTTTTGCATAATCAATATCAGCTTGGCGAGCGGCGCCCGATTCAGCGCGTTTTTGTAAAATTTGCTCCGCGCGTTCTTTAGCTTCTAATGCCGCCGCTTCATCTAATTCGGTCGCACGCATTACGGTATCGGCAAGTACAGTGACAATATGAGGCTGGACTTCTAATATACCGCCTTTAATATAAAAGATTTCTTCTTCATTACCCGGTTTTACAATTTTAATTTGTCCTGGTTTGAGCAATGTTACTAAAGGTGCATGTCGTGGCCAAATACCTAATTCGCCTAATACACCTGTAGCGATTAAATGTTCAGCAATGCCCGAAAAAATTTGGGCTTCCGCGCTAACGATATCGACATGCATTGTCATTGCCATAATAATTTATTCTCTAGAGTGATTTTGCTTTCGCAACTGCTTCATCAATATTGCCTACCATATAAAATGCTTGTTCTGGCAAGTGATCAAATTCACCGTTAATAATGGCTTTAAATCCACGGATGGTTTCTTTTAATGGTACATACTTACCAGGCGCACCAGTGAAAACTTCAGCAACGAAGAAAGGTTGTGATAAAAAGCGTTGGATTTTGCGTGCGCGCATGACGGTTAATTTATCAGTTTCCGACAATTCGTCCATGCCTAAAATCGCAATAATGTCTTTTAATTCTTTGTAACGTTGTAAGGTGTTTTGTACTGCGCGAGCAACGTCATAGTGTTCTTGTCCCACCATGAGAGGATCTAATTGACGGCTGGTAGAATCTAATGGATCAATTGCTGGATAAATACCTAGTTCGGCAATCTGGCGTGATAATACAACGGTTGCATCTAAGTGAGCAAACGTGGTTGCCGGCGAAGGATCGGTTAAATCGTCTGCTGGCACATAAACTGCTTGAATAGAGGTAATAGAACCAGTTTTGGTTGACGTAATACGTTCTTGCAAGGCGCCCATTTCTTCTGCAAGCGTAGGTTGATAACCCACAGCAGAAGGCATACGACCCAATAGTGCAGAAACTTCTACTCCGGCGAGGGTGTAGCGGAAAATATTATCAATAAATAATAATACATCGCGACCTTCATCACGAAAGTATTCCGCAACGGTCAAGCCTGTTAATGCGACGCGTAAGCGATTGCCAGGGGGTTCATTCATCTGACCGTAAACCAAGGCCACTTTATCTAATACGTTGGATTCTTTCATTTCGTGATAAAAATCATTACCTTCACGAGTACGTTCGCCGACCCCAGCAAATACGGAATAACCGCTATGCTCAATGGCAATATTACGAATTAACTCCATCATGTTTACGGTTTTACCTACGCCGGCACCACCGAACAATCCTACTTTACCGCCTTTTGCAAAGGGGCAGAGGAGATCGATCACTTTAATTCCTGTTTCTAATAATTGTTCGCTAGCGGCTTGTTCGGCAAAGGATGGCGCTGGGCGATGGATAGGCCACAGGGTTGCGGTTTCAATCGGGCCTGCTTCATCGATTGGCCTGCCTAATACATCCATGATTCGGCCTAATGTGGGCTTACCTACCGGCACAGAAATGGGATGACCGGTATTCGTTACTTTAAGTTCGCGACGTAAACCATCAGTTGACCCCATCGCAATAGTTTTTACAACACCATCACCCATTTGCTGTTGTACTTCTAAAATCAAGCCGCTTTCTTCGACTTGCAACGCATCAAAAATTTTAGGAACCGCATCGCGTGGAAATTCCACGTCAATAACAGCACCAATAATTTCAACGATTTTTCCTACTGCATTCATGGGCTACTCTCTTTAATTAAAAAAACCAACTTAAATTTTAATGATTAATTATATGCACTATATTTCTAAATGATTAAACAGCTGCGGCGCCAGCTACAATTTCTGCCAGCTCTTGAGTAATAGCTGATTGGCGCGCTTTGTTGTATGCCAATTGTAAATTACTAATTAGTTCACCCGCATTTTCTGTTGCATTTTTCATAGCAACCATGCGTGCTGCCTGCTCACAAGCAATATTTTCTACTACTGCTTGATATACTTGCGATTCAATATAGCGCTTTAATAATAATGTTAATAATTCTTTAGCATCAGGTTCGTAAATATAATCCCAATGATGAGCCATCTCGGGTTCTTTTGTTGCAATAATAGGCAGCAATTGCAAAACACGCGGCTTTTGGTTCATTGTGCTCACAAATTCATTATAAACAATGTACAGGCTATCTAGAGTGCCCGCATCATAGCGGTCTAACATGACTTTAACGATGCCAATTAAATCTTCTACTTTTGGCGCATCCCCTAAGTGATTAGCTTCTGCTGCAATATGGCCGCCATAGCGTTTAAAAAAAGCCTCGGCTTTATTACCAATCAAGCATAAATCAAGTTCAACATCGTCTTGCTGCAATGCTTTCATTTCAACGAGTGCGGTTTTTAATAGATTAGAATTTAAGCCGCCACACAAGCCACGATCCGATGTCACAATCATAAAGCCTGCACGTTTATTTTCACGTACATTTAAATAGGGATGACGATATTCAGGATGTGCGCTGGCTAAATGGCTAATTACCTGGCGAATTTTAATCGCATAAGGACGCGATAATGTCATACGGTCTTGGGCTTTACGCATTTTACCGGCTGAAATCATTTCCATTGCCCGCGTAATTTTCTGCGTACTTTTAATACTGCTAATTTTGCTTCGTATTTCTTTTGCTACAGCCATTCTTTTCTCTTTCTAATCGATACTAAACGATCACTTGTTTCCGTAGTGGAAATAGTTTTCTGTTTTAAAATATGGATTTAATTCTACCACGTGTGAGTTGCTTTAAACTTTTCGATTGCTGCACTTAGTTCACTGGCAATGGTATCGTTATAATCACCCGTTTCATTGATCTTGCTTAATAAATCACGTTCATGAGCTCGCATATAAGCTTGCAATTCTTGCTCAAACGCAATGACTCTATTTAATTCAACATTATCTAAATAGCCACGGTCAACCGCAAACATACTTACTGCCATTTCTGCAACACTCATCGGCGCATATTGTTTTTGTTTTAAAATTTCAGTGGTACGCTGGCCTCGTTCTAATTGCTTACGAGTAGCTTCATCTAAATCAGACATAAATTGGGAAAAAGCGGCTAATTCACGATATTGCGCAAGACCAACACGAATACCACCTACTAAACGCCTAATAATTTTTGTTTGTGCTGCGCCACCGACACGAGACACTGACAAACCTGCGTTAATAGCGGGCCGGATACCTGCATTAAATAAATCGGTTTCTAAAAATATCTGTCCGTCTGTAATAGAAATAACATTGGTTGGAACGAAAGCCGATACATCGCCTGCTTGGGTTTCAATGATAGGCAATGCTGTTAATGAACCGGTACGGCCTTTTACTTTACCTTGTGTTGCATTTTCAACATATTTTGCATCAACGCGCGCCGAACGTTCTAATAAACGTGAATGCAAATAGAAAATATCACCTGGATAGGCTTCACGGCCAGGAGGACGGCGTAATAATAATGAAATCTGGCGATAAGCCCACGCTTGTTTAGTTAAATCGTCATAAATAATTAAGGCATCTTCACCGTTATCGCGGAAATATTCACCCATAGCGCAGCCCGCATAAGGGGCAATAAACTGTAATGCTGCAGAATCAGAAGCGCTCGCAGCCACAATAATAGTGTGTTTCATCGCATCGTGCTCTTCTAATTTGCGCACTATTGCAGCAATAGAAGAAGCTTTCTGGCCAATCGCAACATAAATACATTTAACACCCGTATTACGCTGGTTAATAATGGCATCGACAGCAATGGCAGTTTTACCCGTTTGGCGATCTCCAATAATTAATTCGCGCTGACCACGGCCAATCGGCGTCATGGTATCAATAGCTTTTATGCCTGTTTGCAGCGGTTGTGAAACCGATTGGCGCCAGATTACGCCAGGCGCTACTTTTTCAACAGGTGAAGTAGTTGCTGTAACAATAGGTTCTTTACCATCAATAGGTTGACCTAAAGCATTCACCACACGTCCTAATAAAGCTTCGCCGACGGGTACTTCCAGGATTCGGCCCGTGCATTTAGCAACTTGACCTTCTGTTAAGTGGCCATAAGGACCTAATACAACCGCACCGACTGAATCGCGTTCAAGATTTAATGCAAGCCCATAACTGCCGCCAGTAAATTCAATCATTTCTCCTAGCATGACATCGCCAAGACCATGAATACGAACGATACCATCTTTAATGCTAACGATAGTTCCTTCCGTACGGGTTTCAGACTTTGCATTAAAATTTAAAATTTGCTGCTTAATAAGCTCGCTAATTTCTGCTGGGCTAATTTGCATTTGAGTTGTCATAGGCATTTCTTCTTTCAATATTAATTTAAAATGAGATCTTTGTCGTCCTTCCCTTTATTTAGTAAAGGCAAGGAATTAACTTAATAACTCTGTTTGTAACCGTGTTAACTTACCACGGATAGAACCATCAATAACCAAATCATCAGCTTGAATGATCAAGCCACCAATTAAGTTATTATCTACTGAACACTCTAGAACCACTTCACGCTGCAAGCGTTTTTTTAGCGATTGCATTAAATGTTCTTGCTCTTCTTTGCTAAGCGGTAAAGCAACCGTTACATGTACTTTTGCTAATTTTTCTTGCTCGGCGCGATATTCTTCAAAAAGCTCGGCAATCTCTGGAATAACAGGAAAACGATTACGCTGCGCTAATATTTTTAGAAAGTTTTCACTTTCCGTTGTTAAGCAGGCTTTGCAAACACCAAGTAAAAAATTGCAAGCCTGCTGCGTTGTATTCCGTGGATTATCAAGTAACGCCTGCACCACCGGCTGAGTTACCACATAAGCTGCAACTTGCAATAATTCAGACCACGCCTTTATGGTTTTTTGCTGCATTGCCAACTCAAACACAGCTTTTGCATAGGGGCGGGCTATAATTGTTTGCTTAGACATAAACCTTCTTCAAATCTATAGTTGTAATTAAATCTCAGTCAGCATTTTTTCAACTAAATCATGTTGAATAGTACTATCAATGGTTCGGCTTAAGATTTTCTCGGCACTTGCAATTGCGAGTGTTGCTACATCTTGGCGTAATTTCTGGCGTGCAGTTTGTACTTCTTGCTCAATATCAGCACGCGCCATCACTAATAAGCGTTCACCCTCTTCGCGAGCGCGTTCTTTAGCTTCTTCTATCATTTGGTTCGCGCGCTTATTGGCCTGATCTAGCAGCTCAGCCGCTTGAATCTTTGCATCACGCAATTGTTCAGCGCCCTTATGTTGCGCCAATTCCAATTCATGCTGGCCACGTTCACCGGCCGCCAAACCATCAGCAATGCGCTGCTCACGTTCTTGCATGACCTTGGTAATTTGTGGCCACACATATTTCATCGTGACCCATACCAATATTGCAAACGTAATAAGCTGCCCCAATAATGTGATATTGATTTCCATCAGTTCACTCTACTCATTATAAAATTTATGCGCCGGTTGTGGTTTTTGTTGCAAGATTAAGCACTTCTGTTAAGAATGGGTTTTTTGCGAAAATAAGGTATAAGCCCATTACGATAGAAATAGCTGCAAATGCGTCAACTAAACCTGCCATTAAGAACATTCTTCCCATTAACATAGGAGTTAATTCTGGCTGACGAGCAACGCCTTCTAAGAATTTACCACCTAAAATACCAAACCCTACGGCGGTACCTAATGCAGCCAACCCGATTAAAAGCGCCGCTGCGACGGCTGTTAAGCCTTGTACATTTGAAACAAATTGTGCGATTTCCATTATGGCTCCTCTCGATTATAGTTTAGTGATGACAATTTTTAAAAAAACAACGCTCTCATTTAATGCGACTCATGCGCCATACTAATGTAGACAATCGTCAACATCATAAAGATAAATGCCTGAATAGCAATAATCAAAATATGAAAAATTGCCCAAATACCGCCAGGAGCACCCTGTGCCCACCAAGGTAACAAGGCTATCAAAATAAATATCAATTCGCCAGCAAATAAATTACCAAAAAGTCGCAACGCCAAGGACAGCGGCCTTACACATTCTTCGACCAAGCGAAATATAAAATTCAAAGGAAATAAATACTTTCCAAAAGGCGCAGTAAACATTTCTCTACCTAATGCCAAGGGGCCTTTCGCTTTTAAATTATAGTAAATAATCAAGAAAAACACGGCAATTGACATACCAAAGGTCGCATTAGGATCGGCTGTTGGCACACCACGAAAATAATGCACTCCAAAAACAGATAAGACACTGGGAATTAAATCGATTGGCAATAAATCCATAAAGTTCATTAAAAATATCCAAACTAAAATGGTTAACGCCAGTGGTGCCACTAAAGCACTGCGACCATGAAAGGATTCTTTTACCGTCTTATCCACAAAATCTATCAATATCTCAATGAAACCCTGCAATCGGCGAGGTACGCCAGGAGTCATGTTTTTAGCAACATAGCGAAAAAGAATAAAATAGAGTGACGCAAGCACGACCGAGACACAAAGCGTGTCTAGGTTTAGCGTCCAAAAACCACCATCACTGAAGGTGAAATTTGTTAAATTAAATTGCAAATGCTGCAAATGATGTTGTACGTATTCGGCATTTGAACTCATTCTTTAATTAGCCTTTTTACTTTGTTTAATAAAATGGGTGAAATCCAAAATGTAACCTGCGCCAGCGCAAATCCAATCAATAAGGGCACAATAGCGACTGATAGAAATTTCACCGTTGCAATAAATAAGGTTGCGCATAATGTTAATTTAATTACCTCGGCCTGATAAAAATTTTTCAGCATAAGCTCTGGGGTAATTTTTGCTCTGTCGCCAGAAAAAATTTTAGCCGCGAAATAAAGATTAGGTACTAACCAGATTAAACCGCCCGCCAACACTACGCAGCTAATGTAACTTCCTTCTGCTATTAACAAAACTAAGAAAGTTATTGCAAGCATGCCTGCCGGTATACTGAGTAACTGAAATGCCTCTACACGCTTGGAATATAGTACTGTTCTGGACATACTTTGCACGTTCACTATGGCTGGGCGAGTATAGCTATTACGAGCAAAGCTAGTCAATCACTTATTACATTTTTGATAAATTATTTAGCTATGAAAGCTACTTCTCTTTAGAAAATTCCGACCTCATCTTGTTATCATCGCCATAAACTGACAAAATGCGCACAGGAGTAAAACAGTATGACAACTATCACTTATTCAGAATTTTGAAAAAGTAGAAATAAGAGTCGGCCGCATTGTAAAAAAGGATCTCGCTATGTCACTACAATTCACTAAACCAACTATTCTTCAACAGCGTTTACGCACAGCAATTTACCTTGCTGTTGGCTTAAGCCTGCCGCTTGCCGTTCAAGCCGATCCCGTTTTTCCACTTCCTGCGAGTGTAGATGCCTCCCGTGTGGCTCAGATGCTTAACCCTGAATCTATGCCTAAAGCCACAGTCGGCCCAGCAACGCCTAAATTTACGCCACAGCCTATTTCACCCGATGCTGCCCGCATTACTTTTAAGCTAGATC
The DNA here is from genome assembly GCA_903897205.1 of uncultured Gammaproteobacteria bacterium. GTDB lineage: Bacteria > Pseudomonadota > Gammaproteobacteria > CAIUAS01 > CAIUAS01 > CAIUAS01. The sequence goes on along the minus strand of CAIUAS010000218.1, from coordinate 14,947 downwards.
GCTTAGCGGTAAGCGGTTCTAGTGTTTATGGTGACCAACAAATTGCTAATTTGTTTCAAAATTATTTAGGACACGTCATCTCATTAGCCGATTTACAACAAATTGCCGATACCATTACTTTAAAATATAGACGTGATGGCTATATTCTTTCAAAAGCCGTCATTCCCGCTCAACAAATTAAGAGTGGTGTTGTTAACATTCGAGTAGTAGAAGGCTATGTTAATAGCGTTGATATTCAAGGAGACCCTAAGGGTGCGCGCGAATTATTGGCAGCCTACGGTGATCATATCAAAGCAGCCCGACCGCTGAATATTAAAACCCTTGAACGTTATGCTTTACTTGCTAACGACATCCCTGGCATGGATATCAAAACTATTATTAGTGCCGCGCAACCGCCCACCAACGTGATGGCACCTTCTGATATTACCTCTGGCGCCGCTGATTTAACCTTTATAGCATCGCAGCACACTGCCAGCGGCTATCTTTCTTATGACAATCACGGCACTAAATATTTAGGCCCAGAACAAATTACTTTAGGCAGCAGTGTTAATTCCATTTTCCGCTCAGGCGATCAAACAAGCATACAAGGCTTGGTGACCGAGCATACTCATGAATTACAATATATTAATGTTTCGCATAAAACGCCGCTGGGCACCAATGGTGCTACTTTTAACCTTGCCGCCAACTACACACGTACCAATCCAGGTTTTCATTTAGAACCCTTTGATGTGCAAGGTCGTAGTGAATATGTCTCAGCTGGAATTAGCTATCCCATCATTAGAGAGCGCAATCAAAGCTTATTTTTAAACACGTCTTTAGATGCCTTAAATAACAAAACAGACCTCGCTGCTTTTAATGCTAAACTTTATGAGGATCATATTCGTTCATTACGTATAGGCGCCACTTATGACAAAGCCGATCGTTGGTTAGGCATCAACGAGCTTGGCGGTCAGTTATCACAAGGTCTGAAAATATTTGATGCGAGTAAAGATAATTCAATTTTAAATTCAAGGCCTGATGGACGCAGTGATTATACGAAAGCCAACTTAAATCTCTCTCGCCTGCAAGGACTTCCGAAGAATTTTTCTTTATTAGCAGCGGTTACAGCGCAATACGCCTTGACTCCCTTGTTATCCGCAGAACAATTTAGTTATGGTGGTAGCCAATTTGGCCAGGCTTATGATCCTTCTGAAATTACTGGTGATCGAGGGATTGCTGCAAAAGTTGAAATACGTTATGACACTTATCCTGGCTTACGCGTTTTAAACAATGTGCAGTACTATACTTTCTATGATATCGGCAAAGTATGGAACATTGATCATAATAATGGGCAGACAGCTAATCAAAGCGGCAGCTCGACGGGACTTGGCGTACGGGCTTACTTTACGAAATATTTCTCTAGCACCCTAGAGCTCGCCAAACCTTTAACTCGAACCGTTGCTACCATGAGCGATAAAGATGCTCGTGTATTTTTCTCAGTAGCACTAGCTGGCGATACCCCAAGCAATAACAACCCTAATCCAGCGCCACCCAGCATGCCTCTTATGGCTAAAGCCATTGCACCTTATACGGGCCTGACTCCGGTAAAACCCACAGCTATTCCAACAGAATCAGCTAACTCAGGCCCCATTGAGGCAGCGACCCAAAAAAATCAATCCAATAAAGAACCATCCACATCCTCAATACCGAAAAGTCCCTTACCTCAAGCTAAATATGAAGGCTTAACGCCCACCGACGTTTCTTTCACCAATTAATAATTTTAAACTCGGCCTCCTACGGCCGAGTTTTTTTATGATCTCTAAAAACTTTTATCTGACTGGCATTTTTTTCAAAATTGGCTATAACTAGTTATATAACAATAAATAGATAGCGGCTTACAATTTGGATGTAGAGCTGCTTAATTTGCTGGATGGATGTGTGCGCGCCAGCATGGTTAATAACGGTGAAAACCATGTTTATGCGCGCCATTATTTTGAAAAAATTGCTGACATTAAGCTGTGTCACCTTATTCAGCTACACGATTTTTATAAATCCGCTCTACGCTAATCCTCAAAATGGCGTAGTTATCGCCGGCGGAGCAACGATTAATCAAAGCCCTGGCCTCACGCAAATAAATCAAAGCACTGATAAAGCCATTATTAATTGGCAAGGCTTTAGCATAGACACTAATGAACACACCCACTTTCAGCAACCTAGCAGCAGCTCTATTACTTTAAATCGCGTCACTGGCAATCAAGCTTCACGCATTATGGGTAAATTATCTGCTAATGGTAAAATTATGCTGCTTAACCCTTCGGGCATTATTTTTGGGCCTAATAGCCAAGTCGATGTCGCTGGCCTTATTGCATCGACCGCCAATATTAAAGACAACGATTTCTTAAATGGTAATTATCATTTTGTACAAGATCCTAATTTTAATAAAGGTATTGTAAACGAAGGTACCATTACCGTAGCCGATCGTGGCTTGACAGCACTTGTCGCTCCCAGCGTACAAAATAACGGCAAAATTGTAGCCAACCTTGGCACGGTTGCCTTGGCTTCTGGCACTGAGTTTACCGTTGATTTACAAGGCGATGAAACCATTCAATTCGCCACAGGCACCAAAGTCAGCCAAGCTACTTTTACACCTGATGGCCAATTAATGAAAAGTGGGGTAGCCAATAGTGGCCAGATTTATGCTAACGGTGGCAAGGTAGTACTTACTGCTCAAACCGCAGAAAATATAGTCGATAACGCTATCAATATGGACGGCGTCATTGAGGCAAAAACCTTAGCTGGCAACAAAGGCAGTATTATTCTAGCGGGTGGAAACGAAGGGGTTACCAGCGTATCGGGTACGCTTGATGTGTCTGGCTTAAATCAGGGAGAAACGGCAGGAACAATACAAGTCACTGGCAAGCATGTACATATCACTAGCACCGCACGCTTAAAAGCAACTGGTGATGCGAGCGGTGGTTCTATCGTTATCGGTGGCAATCATAAAGGTTCAGGCCCTGTGCCAAATGCTGACACCACAACAATTGAAAATGGCAGTGTGATTGATGCTTCTACCATTACTTCCGGCAATGGTGGCGATATCAGCATCTGGTCAAATCAAGAAACCCTGTTTAATGGTGCTTTGTCTGCTCGTGGAGGCGCCTTACGCGGCAATGGCGGTAATGCTGAAATTTCCAGCGCCAATCATTTGTGGATCGGTCAAACTGTTGATTTAAGTGCACCGAATGGTTACGCCGGCACCTTATTATTAGATCCAGGCGTTGTAACTATCATGCACAATGCAAGCATCGCTACTCCAACCAGTTGGGATACTGTTACAGATGGCTATATCAATAAGCAATTATTAACTAACAATCTAGTCATTAGCACTTATGACTCTACGACACAAGGCCCCGGCAACATTGAAAGAATGACTATCAATGGCACCAGTGCTACTGATGGTGCGGTAGCTATTAGCTGGACAGGCAATACTAGTTTGAGCCTGGTAGCTGATCAAATGCAATTTAATTCAGGGGCTACAATTACGCACTCAGCCGGTAGTGGTAACTTGGTTTTACAAGCAGGCCGAGCAGCTAATTCTTTAGACGAAGGCACAGTAACATTCAGTGGACAAAATGTTAACTTTAGCGGTAGCACAGGAAACGTGAGCATTTATTATAATCCTACTCATCATAACTATAGCTCACCGACTAATTTCAGCAGCAATGTTAACCTTGGCAGCAGTGGCGCTACACTGACTGCCTATATGCTCATTAATACCGTACAACAACTAACAGATATCAGCGCGATATCCACCACCTGGAACCAAAACCTGGCCTTAGCCACCGATCTTGACTTAAGTAGCATCTCTAATTTTAGCCCTATTGGCAACAGTACTGTACGGTTCACCGGTAAATTTGATGGTATGAACCATACTATCGATCACTTAACCATTAACAGCAACTCTGACGACGTCGGCTTATTTGGTTACACCCACAATGCAACTATTGCAAATCTTGGCCTGACTAATGTCAATATCACGGGGGAATATAATGTAGGTGGCTTAATAGGAAACGCTTATAACGGTAATTCCATCGACAATGTTTATGTTACCGGTAATGTCAGTGGTTTCAATGCGGTTGGCGGTATTATTGGAATGCTTGAAGGCGAAGGAAGTCCTTCTACCTTAACCAACAGCTATAATGCTGCGACCGTTAATGCTGATGATGGACGAGTAGGTGGCTTAGTCGGCGTTCTAACGAATGCTTCGACCATCTCAAACTCCTATAATACCGGCGCGATACAAGGCGGAAATGAGATTGGTGGCCTGGCAGGTGAAAACAACGGCTCAATCAGCAACGCTTATAACACAGGCACTGTCACCAGCATAACCGGAGGTACAAACAACGAAGACGGCAATAGTGCTGGTGGTATAACAGGACTTAACAATGGCACTATCACCCAATCTTTTAATACCGGAAACATAAACGGGACTATTTATGCCGGTGGCTTAGTCGGATTAGCCTATGGCGGCTCGATTAGTAGTTCCTATAATACTGGCCACGTATCTGGAACAAGTGATGTTGGCGGTTTAATTGGTTTAGCGAATCCAAATAGCGGGGCTAACTTAACACTCAACAACAACTACAATACAGGTTATGTAGTCGGAACAAGTAGTGTTGGCGGTTTAATCGGTTTAGTAAATCCAGCAATTGGTGGTAGCGCTGCAACAATCAGCAATAACTACAATGCAGGTTACGTAGTAGGAGGCGATGCTTATACAGGAGGACTGATTGGTTCTACGACTACCACTTCTGGTTTCAGCAATAATTTTTGGGACAAGCAAACCTCTGGCCCAACCAATGGGGTTGGCGGAGACTCAAGCCCAAGCGGCATCACAGGCTTAAACACCAGCCAAATGATGACTCAAAGCAGCTTTAGCACATGGAATTTTAGTAATATCTGGGCGATTATTGAAGGCAACTCTTATCCTTACTTGCAAGCCTCTTATACAGGCATTCCACAAGTAATTTCTGGCACCATTTACTCCGACCAAGGCTTAACGTCAAGTGCCGGGCAAACTGTGGCTATTGCCAAAAATGGTGTCAGCCTGACCAGTGTTATGTCAGGCGCTAATGGCGCTTATTATTACCTAGCACCCAACGGCACCTTCAGCAGCGGCAATCTTTTATTAGCCTATATTCCCAGCGGCGGCAGCGTACAAGGCACATCGGTTGCTGGCGCTACTAGTACAAACCCAAATATAACTGGATTCGATATTTACGGGAACACCGTTATCGGCTGGTATCCTTCCAATACTTTATCGAATAGCAGTTTAATTACCGCCAAAGGAAGCTTGAGCGATAGTGGCATTTTATATACAGGCAGCGGCTCTAATATTTCCTTAAGCAATAATAATAATGTTAATTTCCTGACTCGCAATGACACGACCTATACACTTAACGGAAATTTAACAACTGACGATGGCAATATCAATTTTCAAGGCCCTGTAAACATCGTTGGTAACATCACAATCAATAGCGGCACCGGCAATATTACCTTCGACACCACTGTCAATGGTGCTGGGGACCTTACGATAAATTCAAGTAACGAAGTTTCCCTCAATGGCAACATAGACATTAACTCCCTTAGTCTCGCCAACAGTCTAGGAACTACCAAGCTTGGCCTTAGTAATATCACGGTCACTGACGGCCTTTTATCCAACAGCCCCATTTTACTCTATCACGATGTCACCATTAATGGCGGCAACAGCAATCTGGCTTTTACTAATATTGATAGCGATCCTAATAGCTCACCTCATTCATTAACATTAAACGCTAGTGGCACTACTATTTTGAATGGCGATATAGACGTTAAGTCTCTTACTCTCAGCAACAGCCAAGGAACTGCCGAGCTTGCCCTTAGAAATATCAACGTCACTACCGGCTTTTCATCCGACAGTTCCATTTTACTCTATCACGATGTCACCATTAATGGCGGCAACAGTGATCTAACTTTTACTAATATTGATAGCGCTCCTAACAGTTCACCTCATTCATTGGCGCTCAACACCAGCGGCACCATTAACTTACATGGCGGCGCTGGCTGGAACAATGCCTTGTCTTCACTGCTCATTAGCAACCAAAATGGCTCGACTATCTTAGGCAATACTGTCGTCACTAATGCAGGCGCCACCTTTAATGCGCCCGTCACCCTGAATGGCTCCATACCAATCACAGTGAACGATACTACGGGTAATAATTTCTTTAACAGCAGCGTAGATCTGAATGGACATACGCTAACACTAAACGGCAGCGGCACCACCACTTTCAACGGTCAGGTCGAAGGCACTGGAAGTATGGTGCAATCGGCTGGTACGGCGCTATTCAATTACGACAACCATGACTATTCATGGACCACCACCTTAAACGACGGCACTTTAGAACTTGGTGTCAGTAGCGGCGCACTAGGCAGTGGCACTGTCACACTTAATGGCGGCACTTTACTGGCAAATACTTCAGCCAGCTTGGCCAATCAAATTATCGTTGGCGGAGATGTAACCCTAGGTGGCGACAATGATTTAACACTGTCTGGACCAATTACCATAGGCACTGTCAATGCTCCTTCTGTTGGCTTGGACGTTACCAACTCAGCCCATACAACCTTAAGCGGCATCATCACCGGAACAGGCAGCCTAAGCAACAGCAATGGCACCTTAACCGTCTCCAATAGCAACACTTATACGGGCAGCACTACGCTTAATAGCGGCACCTTACAAGGCAATGCAGCTAATAATCCTTTTGGCACAGGCAGCCTGGTACTAAAAGGTGGTACCGTTGAATCACTCTTTAACGGCGAATCAATATTTGGTAACAACAGCTTTATCGTTTCAGGAACACCAACCATAGGTGGCGACAATGATTTAACACTGTCTGGACCCATCACCATAGGCACTGTCAACATCCCTTCTACTACCCTGGATGTTACCAACTCAGCCCATACAACCTTAAGCGGCATCATCACCGGAACAGGCAGCCTAAGTAACAGCAATGGCACCTTAACCGTTTCCAATAACAACACTTATACGGGCAGTACCATTCTTAACAGCGGCATCCTGCAAGCAGGCAACGATAATGCTTTTGGCACAGGAACTTTGACTTTGAAAGGCGGCGAACTGCAAGCCAGCGTCAGCCCTGGCGTTACCTTACCTAACCTCATTGATATTACGAACGATAGCACTATGAGTGGCGAAAATGGTCTTAGCTTTACTAATACCGTTACTTTTGCAGACAATACCACCCTGTCTCTCAGTACACCGTTGGTCGATTTCCAAGGTACCTTGCAAGGACCAGGTAATTTAGTTTCTTCAGCTTCGATATTAAAACTTAATAATATCAGTGATAGCGATCCACTCAATAGCATCACCACGACCCAAGCCAGTACCACTTACTTTATTAATAACGGCGTGATTAACACTATCAACGATCAAACTTACAATGGCGCTATTCATCTATTGGCCAATTCAACACTGACCTCAAATAACGGTAATTTAACTTTTGGAGGCACTATTGATGATGCACATGATTTAACACTTAACGCGACTAATGGCCACATAACCTTTGATAGCAATGTTGGTAATAATGGCTCGCCATTAACCAGCCTTACTATTAATGGCCTTTCCGCTTACTTAAACGGCAATATTATTCACACCAGCGATACGCAACAATTCAATGCCCCTATTATTTTAGGCGCAAATGTTACATTGTCTTCCAACCATGGTTTTATCTCACTCAAGCAAGTCAATGACGATGCGCTAGGTATGCATAGCCTTAGCATTGATAACACAGGCATTACTTATTTTACCGCTGACATTGGCGGCCAAGTTCCCATTTATGCACTTAATACCGACACGGGGGGCACCAGTTATTTAGGCGCCAATATCACCACCTATAGCCATATTAATTTAAACGACAATGTTTTATTAACAACAGACACCATTCGATTAACCAGCTTAGCAGGCAATATTAATATCAATAATAAATTAGATGGCCTGCATAATTTAATCTTGACCGCTAATCATGGCGATATTTACTTCGGAAATTTAGTTGGCAGCAATACACCACTGACTAATCTTATTATTAATAATGCCCATAACGTTTCATCGGCAGCATTACTACAAGTGGGCAATTTCACGCAATATCAAGGCAATGGAACAACTAATCTTAGTCATGGTTTAATGGCCAGTGACGATATCAGCGTTACTAACAATGCCATCATTGGCACTATCCAAGGCGATAATATTTATCTTAACGGCCTTAATAAACTTGCCCTTCATATCACCGCTCAAACACTGTTATTAGACGGAAAAAATGGTGGCGAACTTTATGGTTCCATAGCAGGCGTCAACACCGAATTTGCCGCAATGCTAGCACGATTAGCGACTGACGCCTTAGGAGACTTTGTATTTAATGGTTGTTTAATCCCTGGTGGTTGTGTTGCTCCTATCATAAATAATGCGGCTACAACATCCATCAGCGATGAAACTAACCAACCTTATGAGAAAAAAACCTTGGCTTGTACCGTTGCTGGCAGCGCTAAAGAAAATGGCGGCAGCGATTGTGATAACACCATAGCAATAAAACCCGAAGCAATAGCAAGCAATTTAGTTAATAGTAGTGAATTAAAGTTATAAAATAATCTAGCTGCTGAGCACTCTAGAAAAATCCCAAATGCTCAGCAGCTCAGCGTTTATTCAATTATTCTTACTAAACTTTATTTTAAAAATTGCCGCTCCAAAATATTTAATCTAGCACGCAACTCCTGTAATTCAGCTAACAAATCCAATGCTAATGCAGCGCCTGATAAATTCACGTCTAAATCCCGCTGCAAACGTAAAGCAATTTTTAAACGACGCAAAGCGCGCGGATCAAATTGTTGTTCATTAGCCGTTATTTTTATCGGTTCAAGCAAACCATGCTCAATCATTTCCTTAATAATTTCAACATCAACACCACAGGTATAACTAACTTCTTGTAAACTATAAACCGTCGTTTCATCCACTATAATGCCTGTTAATATTTCAGTAGTTTGCTTTGCCATATTAAACTCCTAGTTTTTCGCGTGGATTAAATGGCATTTGCTTTGCCATTTGCTGGTAAAATTCACGTTGTTCGGCAGTATTTACGGGCGGCAATACGATTTGTAATATCACATATTGATCACCTGGATTTTTCGCTGGCAATCCACGTCCTTTTAAACGTAATTTTTGTGATGATTGTGCGCCTGCTGGAATTTTTAAATCAACCTTGCCCCCTAAAGTTGGCACTGGCACACTAGCACCCAGCGCCGCTTCCCATGGTGTGATTGGCAGCGTTAAATAAATATCCGCTTTATCCACATGAAATAGAGGATGTGTCTGCAAATCAATTTCAAGATATAAATCACCTGCCTCACCTTTCCCCGCACCTGGACTGCCCTGCCCACTTAAGCGAATTTGCTGACCTTGACTGACACCAGCAGGAATTTTAACTTTTAATTCACGTTTAATCATTTGCGCTTTCCCATGCGCTGCCCCTTGCGGAACTGTTAACTGAATAGTGCGAGCAGTTCCTGCATAAGCTTCTTCTAAGGTAATTAAAATTTTACTATGCACATCTTCTCCACGTTGAGAAAAACCTTTTGTCTGCGCGCCCCGCCGAAAACGGCCGCCACCACCAAATACATGTTCGAAAAAATCGCTGAAATCGCCAGCCTGTCCTGCAAAATCACTAGTATAAAAACCGGCATTATCCTGCCCATTTTGTGCTGATTTAAACGCTTGTTTTGCCCGCCAATTTTCTCCTAATTGATCATATTGCTTGCGTTTTTCAGGATCTTTTAAAACTTCATAGGCTTCATTTAATTCCTTAAAATGTTCTTCCGCATCTTTCTCTTTGCTCACATCAGGATGATATTTGCGCGCCAGCTTGCGATAAGCCTGCTTAACTTCCTCCGGCTTAGCATCACGCTTAAGCCCCATAATGGTGTAATAATCTTTATATTGCATAACCGTCCTTAATAATAAAATTACTTATTATCGATCTTTTCAACTCGCCCAGAAAAAACGCTAGTATATACCAATCCCCTTAAACAGGATTGGCATAGACTAAAATACTTTTCAATTTCACGTTAAAACGCTATATTTCAACATAATCTAAAGCGACTGTCCCACAGAATTATTTATTAAACCTCTTAGGAAAAATACTTATGAGAAATTATCGTAAATTAAGCTATTTATTACTCGTTCTAGCCGTCTGCAACTGTTTATCAGGTTGCATCGCTTTAGCGGCTGGTGGGGCTGGCGGTTACTATTTTGCTAAACATTATGATGTGAAGAAAAAAGGCCATAGTGATTAACCAATCTCGCCTCACAAAGCTTGATATTTCACACCGAAGATAGAATACTGTCGCCAACTTATTATCTACCCAACGGAGCCATTCATTATGTCTATGCATGAACTTGAAGCCACCATCGCCCAAATCGCCGTACCTGGCAAAGGTATTCTCGCTGCCGATGAAAGCACGGGAACCATTGGAAAACGCTTTGCTAACATTCAACTAGAATCTACTGCCGAAACACGCCGTGCTTATCGCGAATTATTATTTACTACGCCTGGCATTGAAGAATTTGTCAGTGGCGTTATTTTATATGAAGAAACTTTAGGCCAGCGCGCAAGCAACACGAAATTATTCTCTGAACTATTAGCAGAATTAGGCATTGTTCCAGGCATTAAAGTAGACAAAGGGATCACTCATTTACCTAACTCCCGCGATGAAAAAATCACCCAAGGATTAGATAATTTAACGGAGCGTTTAGCTACCTATAAAGAAATGGGCGCGCGTTTTGCTAAATGGCGTGCTGTATTAAATGTTTCTGCCAACACTCCCAGCTGCTTAAGCGTACGTGCTAATGCACAAGCTTTAGCGCGCTATGCAGCCATTTGCCAAGACCAAGGCATTGTACCTATCGTTGAACCTGAATTATTAATGGACGGCAATCACTCGTTAGAACGTTGCGCTGAAGCGACTGAAAAAACCCTTTACACGGTTTTTCATGAATTGCATAAACATGGCGTGATTTTAGAGGGCATTATTTTAAAACCAAGCATGGTTATTGCTGGCACAGAATACACTCCTAAATCCAGTATAGAAGCGGTCGCACAAGCAACAGTCAAAATTTTACGCCGCACCGTTCCCGCTGCCGTACCCACTATTAACTTCTTATCTGGCGGTCAAAGTTCTGAAGTCGCTACTGCCCACTTAAATGCGATGAACGCAACCAAACCACATCCCTGGTTATTAAGCTTCTCTTATGGTCGTGCATTACAAGACATCTGCTTAAGGACCTGGCAAGGCAAACCAGAAAATATGAAAGCCGCGCAACAAGCTTTTTACAAACGCGCTAAATTAAACTCTGCTGCTTGCAAAGGACAATATACGCAAACGATGGAAGGTTAAGAAAAAAAGCTGAGTGTTTTTGTAATAGAAACACTCAGGCTGTTTAGCTCGCCCTACAAATATAAATCTTAATCAAGTTCACTCATCCACGCCCCTTCAAATCTATTTTTTATTTAAAAAATTGCGATTTTCCTTTTTTGTTAAGAAAACCTTAAGCTTAAGCTGCTAAAATCTAACCAATATTAATTATCATAAGGAGATGAAATAAACAGCCAATAATTAACGTTTAGGTATCTTTTATGAAAAACATGTCAGCAGCTTATTATCGCAAAAGCTACTATTCAAAGCTTGAAGAATTTCCAACTTCTTTAATGATCAACTCAAGAATTCACTCTGAAAATTCATCAAACACCCCATTAATCATGCCTGAATTTAAAGAATTTACTTTATTTATTGCAAACAAAGAGGAAGCAAAAGCTGCTGAGAAAGATAGCTTAATAAGAAAACCTTTACCCATTCATAATCCTTCGCCAGAAATCACTTATGCAAAAGAATTGGAAAACATTCCTCGTGTAAATGAATTTGTTTACCGTGGTATGAAAAGATCACCAGAACTCATTAAAGAGGCAGGGGGTATTTGGAGCAGGCTTACCGATCCCCACTTTCCCGATAAAAAGAAAAAATACGGTGTAAGCTTTCAGGATTTAGAGAGACACGTAGAAGATAGCGATGGCGCGTTTATTTCCACTACCCGCTCAATTGCTATAGCCAAACATTTCGCCATGAAAGAAGCCAAAAAAACTGATCAAGCATATGGCTATGTTTACTGTTTACGTGCTAACGCTGCCATAGATACAAGCAAAATTGTTCTGTCCAGATATGAAGATGAACAGGAAATTTCTATTCCTGGCGGAGTTGATTATGAAAACATCATCGCCTATCGAAAAGTTGATAGTAAAACAGGTCTGTTTATTGGCAACATTTATTTTTCTAATGCGGCCTTGCAAAAAGGCTTAATTGACAAATTTACTATACAACAAGTTTTTAATGATCTAAAAGGCAAACCACAACCTATAGATGAATACCTTACCGAAAAAAGACAGCAGTATATTTTTTAATTTCAGTTGAATTTAAAAGCACTAGGCAAATAATGTTTCTGTCATTACTTCCATAGCAATAGTTATTTTTATTCCATATACTCACCATTCAAAAATTAGTATATGGAATTCCTATGCAGTTATTAACATCAACCCAAAACAACAGCACTAATTTACTCAAATTAATCAATGAAAAAATCACCGACGGCATGGATTTGCTTACAATAAAATTAGAAAAAAATCTTTTAGATGAATTAGCCGATTTAATATTAGCAAGCCCTCCTATCTTTCAACGGATCATAAAAACTGAGTTTGACTTAAATTGCGCTTGCGATACCTTTTCTTCACAAAAAACAGATTTTGCAATTCTATTTTCAATATACTACAAAACAATTGATCTTTTTAAAGTCTATTTTGCGCAACAAAATAGCGCCCCAGAAATCTTTGCCACCTTAGCATTCTACCTCATTAAAGTAGCTGATATTGATTTTCTAACGATCTGTGATAAAGAATTCCCTGCTTTAAGAGAAGCACTTATGCAACAAATTGACGACATGACTCATAATTATCCTAGCGTCAGCATAAAAAATGCTTTCTTTTGCAAACTCACTCAAACGATAACAAACGACAAAGACACCCAATTATTATTGACCGACTTATATAAGTATCTACACAAGAAAATCAAACCCAACAGCTTATTTGAATTATGTTTATGGGTGGTTAAAAAAAATGAAGCACCCCTTAGCCAAAATAAATTGCCGAAAGAAACTATTGATATTATTAACCAACTTAAGATTGTTTAATAAAAAATCGAAGTAAATTACAAGTAATCGTTATAACAATTACTTGTAATTCAATTATTGACTAAATACTAACTCCGCATTCACAACATCCACTTTAATAACATCCCCTACTGCAAACTTCCCTTCTAGCATAGCTCTAGCCAGTGGATTTTCCAGGTATTGTTGAATGGCGCGTTTTAATGGCCTTGCGCCATAAACGGGATCAAAACCAGCAGCGGCTAAATAATCTAAAGCGGCATTGCTTAATTTCAACTGCAAGCCTTTCTCACGCAAGCGAGCGTGCAAACGCTCGATTTGAATACTTGCGATTGCATGAATTTGTTTTTTACCTAAGGGATGGAATACAACAATTTCATCGACCCGATTAATAAATTCCGGCCTGAAATGCTTTGTTAGCACTTCTAACACTGCCCCTTTCATCGTGGAATAATCTTCATCAGGCGCTAATTCTTGAATCATTTGCGAACCTAAATTAGAGGTCATCACCACCACTGTATTACGAAAATCCACCGTGCGGCCCTGGCCATCCGTTAAACGACCATCGTCTAACACTTGCAATAAAATATTAAAAACATCGTGATGCGCCTTTTCAATTTCATCTAATAAAATGACAGAATAAGGGCGTCGGCGCACTGCTTCGGTTAAATAACCCCCTTCTTCATAACCCACATAACCGGGAGGCGCACCAATTAAACGGGCGACTGAATGTTTCTCCATAAATTCAGACATATCGATACGAACCATCGAATCTTCCGTATCAAATAAAAAAGTAGCCAGTGCTTTGCATAATTCCGTTTTACCTACCCCTGTCGGCCCTAAAAACATGAAAGAACCAATGGGACGACCAGGATCCGCCAAGCCTGCCCGCGAACGGCGAATCGCATCGGCAACAACATTCACCGCTTCTTCTTGCCCGACGACTCGTTGATGCAATACGGCTTCCATTCGCAATAATTTATCACGTTCACCTTCCAGCATTTTCGCAACGGGAATATGGGTCCACTTAGAAACCACTTCGGCAATTTCTTCTTCAGTCACTTTATTTCTTAACAAATGTTTCTCTTGTTTTTCCGTTTGCTCTGCTTGTTGCAATTGTTTTTCTAATTCAGGGATATGCCCATATTGCAGCTCCGACATTTTAGCTAAATCTCCCGCACGCCGCGCGGCATCTAAATCAACGCGTGCACGTTCTAATTCACTTTTTATATGTTGCGTGCCTTGCAAAGATGCTTTTTCTGCTTTCCAAACTTCATCTAAATCCGCATATTCTTTTTCTAAAAATTTAATTTCCTCTTCTAATTTATTTAAGCGTTTTTTCGATGCTTCATCAGTTTCTTTTTTCAATGCTTCACGCTCGATCTTCAACTGAATTAAGCGTCGCTCTAATTTATCCATTTCTTCAGGTTTAGAATCAATTTCCATTCTTAAACGACTTGCTGCTTCATCGATTAAATCAATCGCTTTATCCGGCAAATTACGATCGGTTATATAACGATGCGATAAAGTTGCGGCAGCAACGATGGCTGAATCAGTAATAACGACACCATGATGAACCTCATAACGCTCTTTTAAACCACGCAAAATAGCAATCGAATCTTCAACACTCGGCTCATCGACTAATACTTTTTGAAAGCG
>CAIUAS010000217.1 GCA_903897205.1 uncultured Gammaproteobacteria bacterium | reverse complement strand
GTTAGCGCTATGGTTTATTGTTTTGCAAACCCTCTGCCGCAGGAAGCGGCAGTGGAGCGTACATGGATGTATTCATAGCGAGTTTGCAAAACAATAAACCATAGCGCTAACCGGCAAGGTCTATCCGTTTATTAGCAAAGATGAAAAATTAATTAACCCATGAAAAATTTATCTAAAAATATCTATCTCGCTGCAATTTATTTATTTTTCTATATACCCATTGCAGTGTTAATTGTTTACTCATTTAATAATACCCAATATTCATTATTGTGGCATGGTTTTACCTTTGCTTGGTATCAACAACTGATTGGCGATACGAATTTACAAGCGGTTGCGATGCATTCTTTGCTCATTGGTGTGCTTGCATCCAGTCTTGCTACATTATTAGGCACCATTGCGGCGGTGTCATTATATCGTTATCAATTTCATGGCAAGCAATTACTGCATGGCTTGTTATTTGTGCTGATTGTTTCTCCCGATATTGTGATGGGAATATCACTGCTTATTCTTTTCTCTACCTTGAAAATCACGTTAGGATTCTGGACGCTATTAATTTCGCATATTACCTTTTGTATGCCATTTGTGGCAGTAACGGTCTACAGTCGCATTAGTGGATTTGATAAAAATATTTTTGAGGCGGCAAAAGATTTAGGCGCGCTCGATTTCACTATTTTTACGCGTATTATTATTCCCATGTTATGGCCTGCTATTTTGGCAGGATGGCTGTTAAGTTTTACCCTGTCGCTGGACGACGTTATTATCAGTTATTTTGTAACTGGTCCTGCCTATCAAATTTTACCTTTGCAAATTTATTCAATGGTGCGTTTAGGCGTCAATCCTGAAATTAATGCCTTATGCTCGGTGATGTTCGCGGTCACTTTATTATTAGTGTTATCTTTGCAATTTGCTCTTAGGAATAAACAATGAAATATTTTTTATTTATTATCCTGTTATTTGTCTCATTGGCAGTTTGGGCGGATGATGAAAAAATACTTAATGTTTATAACTGGTCAGGTTATATCTCAGATGATGTATTGAATCAGTTTGAAAAAGAAACCGGCATTCATGTCAATTACACCACTTATGATAGTAATGAAACCATGTATGCCAAGCTCAAGGCAGACCCCGATGCGGGTTATGATATGGTGGTGCCATCAACTTATTTTATTGATCGCATGTACAAGCAAGGTATGTTGCAAAAAATCGATAGAAGTAAAATTCCTAATTTCAAAAACTTAAATCCTGCTTTATTAAATAAAGCCTTTGATCCACATAATCAATATAGCATTCCTTATTTTTGGAGCACCACTGGCATTGTAATTAATACGCAGTATTATCCTGCTGGCAGTATTACGAATTGGAGTGATTTGTGGAAAGGGCAATATAAAGATCAATTGTTGATATTGGATGACGTCCGTGAAGCGTTTTCAATGGCATTAATAACGTTGGGTTATTCGGCTAATGATGTTGATCCCGCGCATATTAAAGCGGCCTATCTTAAACTGAGACAATTATTGCCTAACGTGCGCTTGTTTAATGATGAAGCTGCTGCATCGATTTATATTGACGAAGATGCAGTGTTAGGTATGGGGTGGAACGGTGACATTTACATGGCCAATAAAGAAAATCCTAAGGTGAAGTTTCTTTATCCCAAAGGAGGTTATGTGCTGTCGCTTGATAGCATGGCGATTCCACGCGGCGCGCGGCATGTGGAAAATGCATATAAATTTATTAATTTTATTTTACGCCCTGATATTGCCATGCAAATTAGTATGGCGACGGGTTACGCTTCTCCTAATTTAGCCGCGCAAAAATTAATGCCTAAAGCATTGGCGCAAAATGAAATCACCTATCCCGATGCAGCAACTTTAGCCAGAGGCGAAGTGCAAACCGATGTGGGGCCTGCTGCAAATGCGATTTATGAAAAATATTGGGAATTGTTAAAAATTGGTGCGTGAGATTAACTTAACGCTCACGATTTAATCTACTCTATGGCAACTCCATCAATACTCGATAAATTAACGATGCCCGCTTTTAAGAAAACCTTAAGTTTTGTTTGTTAGACTGGTTGCAATAAAAACTACGCAATGTGATCAGGTGCTGTTTATGAAAAAGGCAAATAAAACGGAACCAACTATTTTTAATCTAAAAGATGTTGAAGGCCACACACCGCTAATAAGGGCTGCCATGAAGGGCGATAATGCGGAGATAGATCGTTTAATTAAAAAAGGAGCCGATCCAACCATAGGTTCGGCGGCGCTCAATTCATTGCCTATACATTTTGCCGCAGAAGCGGGCCATTATTCTACGGTCGTTAAACTACTAGAATACGCGCCGGATACGTTGAATTTGATGAATAATACTGGATATAGTGTATTGCATTATGCGGTATGTTCAAGGCCGGAAAATGTTGAAGTGCAAAAAAATAAAATGGCTATTATCGAATATTTATTTGAAAAAAAAGCGGATTTTCATATTACTGATAAAAGCGAAAACACGGCTTTACATGTGGCGGCGACCGTGCAAGATAATGCGGAGCTAATTAATAGTCTACTTGAAAAAGGCGCTGATCCAAATAACCAGAATGAATCTTTAATAACTCCATTAATATGCGCTATTAGATATAATAATCTTCAATCGGCTGAAGCGTTAATTAAAAAGCGGGCGGGCCTTGAGGTCGGCGAGCGCGAAGGGAATGCCCCGTTGCACTGGGCGGTACTATATAATTTAAAAGAAGCCTGTGAATTACTTATAAGGTATAAGGCAAACATTAATGTAAAAAACAGCCAAAATTTAATGCCCGTGCATTATGCTATTCGCTTAAAACATGATGATGTTTTTGCTTATCTCATTGAAAAAGGCGCTAAAATTAATACAGAGCAAAGTATTCAATTTCGCCAGTTGGCGCTGGTTTTTAATCATGAGAAAATTAATGCTAGTCTAGAAAGCATTGATAATATTAATTACACTGATTTCACTGTTAGAGATGAACCGATCTATTCTATCTATAAATTTCTAAGCGATTTTCTCCAGATTTTAGGAGGAAAAGATTTATCAAGCTATCAATTTATTTTGCGATTATTAGCTGAGCTAATAAACCAGAATAATGGAAAAGCTGCGAATATTTCTAATGCTATGCCTACTGCAAACCAGAATAAAATCGTGAAAATTATCAAGACAGGATATAAAGGTCATGATTTTTATGTGTATGAAAAGTGTACTGATGCCGGGGATGAGTTTGTATTTGCGGAAAGAGGTGCGCTTACGCAATTTAGTTGGCTGCAAAACATAAAGCGTGAAAAACAGGGCTTGTTAAATTTACAAAGTATTTGCTCGCCTTTGGTAAAGCTAAAATTTGCTTCGGAGAAGCGCGGCGAGGTATTAGAAAAATTAGCCGAGGCCAAAAATTCATCGGAACAGAAAGCTATACAAATATTATTTCAGGAGCTACCGGCCTGGACACACCACAAGCGTTATGAAGTGCTTGAAGTTGAACAAAAGTGTTTTAAAAATGGTCGCTGTGGTTTTGAGAATCTTAAAAGCTTGTTGTTAGGTCTTTTTATTGAGGTAAGCTCTATTAATGAAGGTAAACTTCTTTATAAAGAATTTGATTTGTATATGCATGAAAAAGCGCTTGAGGAATTTAAAATTTACCTGAAAAATTCGCCGCAAGAACAAAACGCACATAGTGAAATATACAATGAAATTATTAAAACCTGTGAAGCGAATATTGCCAGTAAAGAAGAAAAGCTAAAGTCTTTGCAAGCGAGTATGTCTTTAAATCCACTAGAAAAGCTAAAATCATTCCTTTCAGTTTTAAGAAAGAATTAAGCGCTTATGCAACTTGCTTAAGTGATTTTTCTATGTTTTGCGCCTGACATTAATTTATGGGTAAATGCGATGGCTAACGCAGAAACCACGAGGGTTAAATGAATGAGCACTTGCCACATGATTGCGTAGTTGGTCATGTTAGAGGGATCGATAAAGGTGCGTAATAAATGAATGGAGGAAATGCCAATTAATGCCATGGCTAGTTTAATTTTCATGGTGCCAGCGTTGACTTCATCGAGCCATTCGGGTTGATCGGGGTGGTTGTGTAAGTGCATTCTTGAAACAAAAGTTTCGTAACCGCCAACAATGACCATAATTAATAAATTGGCAATCATTACAACGTCGATTAAATTCAGTACATTTAACATGATTTCGGTTTCATTATAACCGGCTGCATTTGCGATAAGGTGCCAAAGGCCGATGCCGAATTCATAGACGTAAACACCTAAGGCAATAATTAAACCGACATATAAAGGCGCTTGTAGCCAACGGCTCCAGAAAATAAATTTAGGAAGATTTTGGCTGATTTTTTGCATCGCGGATACCTATAATTAATTAATAGCAAGATTATGAAGTCGCGCTATTTTAGTATGAAACTATCTAACAGTTAAGCGTTTTTATTGCGCTAGCTGAAATTGGTGGCTCGGTGGCCTGTCGCTGCGGTACGCCTTCTTAGAGTTTATAATTTTAAACTCGGTTGCTAGTGGCCGATACCACGTTTAACGTTGAGAATAAACTAGTGCTGGTTAAAAATGTGAGAAAAGTGTTATAAATAAGAGCAGGCAATTATTTTTAAATAAGTTAGAAAAAGGAGATAAGGTAATGCAAGTGAAAGTTTTAGTGAACGGTGCACGTGGAAAAATGGGACAAGAGGTAGTGAAGGCTGTTTCAGCAGATGCTGCATTAAAATTAGTAGGCGAGCGTAATAAAGATACGGATTTATGGGCGACGATTAAAGTGACTAAACCGGATGTAGTGGTTGATTTCACTACGCCAAGTGCGGTTTATGAAAATGTATTATTAATGATCGATTTAGGTGTTAGGCCTATTGTGGGCACCACCGGATTAACAGCGGAGCAGGTTGTTGATTTGCAGCAACGGTGTGCAGAGAAAAAATTAGGTGGTTTAATTGCGCCTAATTTTTCTTTGGGGGCGATATTAATGATGCAATTTGCAAAAGTGGCAGTGCGTTATTTGCCTGATGTTGAAATTATGGAATTTCATCATCCTGCTAAATTAGATGCGCCTTCAGGAACGGCTTTGCGTACCGCCGATTTAATTGCGCAGGCAAGAGAACAAGCACCGCAGTTAGTCGCCAGTCAGGAATTTGTTCAGGGCGCTCGCGGGGCGAATTATCAAGCTATTCCTATCCATGCGATCCGTCTGTCAGGTTTTGTCGCTTCGCAAGAAGTGTTATTTGGTGGCCAGGGTGAAACGTTATCTATTCGGCACGGTACTATTCATCGTGAAGCGTTTATGCCAGGCGTTAGATTAGCCTGTAAAAAAGTGATGGAATTAGATCGCATGTTAGTGGGGCTTGAAAATATTTTATTTGATTAATAATGTTAAACTCGGCCGCAAGCGGTCGAGTTTTTTATTTTCAGTAAGCCTCGTCTATTGTATATCTTGTATAGATAAATATAATGCGCTTTTTGCGCCATCAAGCTAGGTAAAATATATGCAGACCATTATTAATCGTATTGCTGAAGAATTATCTATTCGTCAGCAGCAAGTTTCCGCTACGATTCAATTATTAGATGAAGGCGCGACAGTGCCATTTATTGCGCGTTATCGCAAAGAAGCCACCAGTGGATTAACCGATACGCAGTTGCGTGAATTTGCCGAGCGCTTGACGTATTTGCGTGAGTTAGAAGATAGACGTGCGGTTATTTTAAAAAGTATCAGTGAGCAAAATAAACTGACGCCCGAATTAGAAAAGACGCTTTTAACGGCTGATACTAAAGTACGTTTGGAAGATCTTTATTTACCTTATAAACCTAAGCGACGCACCAAAGCACAAATTGCGCGGGAAGCTGGTTTGGCACCATTGGCGGAAAGTTTATTACTGGATCCGAACCTTGATCCAGAAAAAACGGCGGCCGCTTATATTAATGCTGAAAATGGCATTAACGATGTTAAAAGCGCATTGGATGGCGCGCGTCAAATTTTAATGGAGCAGTTTGCGGAGAATGCTGAATTGCTTGGGAATCTGCGCAATTATTTGTGGGCGGAAGGCGTTATAGAAGCCAATGTTGTTGAAGGTAAAGAGGAAGAAGGCGCGAAGTTTACCGATTATTTTTCTTATAGTGAAGCCATTAAAAATATTCCTTCACACCGTGCACTGGCTTTATTTCGAGGGCGCAAAGAAGGCATCTTGCAAGTCAGCTTAATCTTAGCGGAAGCGAACCAGTTAGAAATTGTGTTAGCCAAAATTGCTAGCCGTTTTAATATCGCCAATAAAAATCGTTTGGCCGATGCTTGGTTAGTCGAGACCGTGCGTTGGGCCTGGAAAATAAAGCTATTTTTGCAACTGGAAGTTGAATTATTAACGCAACTGCGCGAAGCGGCGGAAGCGGAAGCGATTAATGTATTTGCCCATAATCTCAAAGATTTATTACTAGCCGCGCCAGCGGGTGGCCGCGTGACTATGGGTTTAGATCCGGGTTTTCGTACCGGTGTCAAAGCTGCCTTGGTTGATGAAACGGGTAAGTTATTAGCGTATTCCACCATTTATCCACACCAACCACAACAGCGCTGGGACGAAGCCATCGCTGTGTTAGCAAAATTATGTCAGCAGCACCGAGTCAATTTAATTAGTATTGGTAATGGTACGGCTTCGCGCGAAACCGATAAATTAGCAGCGGAATTAATTAAAAAATATCCTGAATTAAAATTAACAAAAATTGTCGTTTCTGAAGCGGGCGCTTCGGTTTATTCAGCTTCTGAATTAGCGGCGAAAGAATTTCCCGAACTGGATGTGTCGGTGCGCGGCGCTGTGTCGATCGCAAGACGTTTGCAAGATCCATTAGCGGAGTTAGTGAAAATTGAACCTAAATCTATCGGTGTCGGTCAATATCAGCATGATGTTAATCAAGCAAAATTGGCGCGTAGTTTGAATGGTGTTATCGAAGATTGCGTCAATGCAGTCGGCGTCGAAGTTAATATTGCTTCGGTGGCATTATTAACGCGAGTAGCCGGTTTGAATGAAAATATTGCGCGCAATATTGTGGAATTTCGTAATCAAAATGGGGCTTTTAAAGAACGGGTTACTTTGAAAAAAGTATCACGGTTAGGCGAAAAAGCTTTCGAGCAGGCTGCAGGGTTTTTGCGCATTAGTAATGGTGTAAATCCATTGGATGCTTCGGCGGTGCATCCTGAAGCTTACTCAGTGCTTGAGAGAATTGCTGATAAACATCAACGTGATGTGAAATCAATGATAGGTGATCAGAAATTTTTACGCACGTTAAATCCGGCTAATTTCATCTGCGATCGTTTTGGTGTTCCTACGATTAGAGATATTATCGCAGAATTAGAAAAGCCGGGCCGGGATCCGCGCCCTGAGTTTAAAACGGCTAGTTTTAAAGAAGGTGTCGAAGCGTTGGTGGATTTAAAAGAAGGTATGCTCTTAGAAGGGGTAATCACTAATGTCACTAACTTTGGCGCATTTGTTGATATTGGTGTGCATCAAGATGGATTAGTGCATATATCTTCTTTGTCCGATCGGTTTGTCAAAGATCCTCGTGAAGTCGTAAAGACAGGCGATATCGTAAAAGTAAAAGTGGTGAGTGTCGATTTACCTCGCAAGCGAGTGGCGCTTTCTATGCGGCTGGATGGTTAAGCTAGGGGTGGTATCTTTTTGGTAACTACCGCACAAAATTGTGCGTTCTTTAAATAAATTTAAAACACGGTAAGCTAATAAACATCGAAGGGAATTTTATTTTTAAGGAAGTCTTATTAATTATTAAAATTTAGAGGTGTTTATTATGCAATCAGCTTACGAGAACCCATTGGTTACAATGGGCAAGCTTTTAAAAAAACCAGAAGTTATAAGCGATAAAAATTATCTTGATGTTCGCGAACACTATGCAAGTCTTCTTAGGGAAATATTAAAAGGTAATAAAGAAGGTGGAAATCTATTAATAAATGCTATTAGAGCAGGTATTAAAGAATATTACAGCTTTTTTTCTATGAGTTCATTTTTGCCTTTTGTTAAACCGAATTTTCAGGAACAGTATTATTCATTATTGTGTAAAATGGCGCAGTTATTGGGATATGAAATCGTTGATGGTGTGATGTCTACTCAATGTAGGTTAAAGGAGTATTATTCACTTTTTTTTATACGCAATCACATGCTATTGCCGAAAGCTACCTTAAATCATTCTCCGCTGAACGTTCACATGATTCCTCTAATGGAAAGGTTGAGTTATCAACTATTATAAATCTGGAAAAACCCACCAAGGTTGATAATTTACTTTATATTCCAGTAGAGAATTTTTCCACTGATCTCCTAAATTATGCTGAACACTTTAAAAGTAAAGTTATAGAAATACTAACGGACGAAAAAAATAAAAATATTCCAGGTACCTATTTTAAGACATATGACTCTTTTCAGGAGGCAGTACAAGATCCTCTGTGCAGGAAAACAACGTCTGGTTGTAATGTTATTATCGCTGTCCCAATGACCTGTGTTGTACTCTATAATGCGAGTAATGCTATATCTATGGTACATACGCCGCAGCTTTTTCCATGGGCCAGCCCTGTAAAACCAATTCAAGGTAGTGATGTTTCTACAGTTTATTACCTTAAATACGGTCTATTTGTAAATAATCCGAATTTTGTTAATCCTGAAAATACTATCAGTAATTCAAATAGTAATCGGTTTACCCAATAATAAAGGTTAAACCCATCGCGTTTAAGGGGGACATGGCATTATTCATAATAGTTATGTCATAATCAACGATACTCATTAAATTATGACTATTGATTATTATGCATAAAAAAAGCCAATTTACACCTGCGTGGTGGGTGCCTGGGCCGCATTTACAAACGGTATGGGCTACTATTACGCGTCGTCAAACGCAAATTACTACTAAACGTGAGCGTTTAGAATTGCCCGATGGTGATTATGTGGATTTAGATTGGGCCGGTGATAATGATGGCCCAATTGTTTTGATTTTGCATGGCATAGGAGGTGGAATTAATTCACCTTATGCACGTGGTTTTTTAAGGGCAATAACCGCTCAAGGTTGGCGCGGGGTATTTATGCATTTTCGCGGCTGCAGCGGCGAACCCAATCGCTTGCCGCGTTTGTATCATTCTGGCGAAACGGAAGATATGGCTTATGTGGTGCAAGAGTTGAAAAACCGTGAACCGCAAACTGCTTTAGCCGCCATTGGTGTTTCTTTGGGCGGAAGTGTATTAGTTAATTGGTTAGGTAAGCATAATAAAGATAAATTACTGACGGCTGCTGTAGCCATTAGTGTGCCATTTGAATTAAAAAAAGCGGCTACTCGTATTAATAAAGGGGCGTCTCGGTTTTATCAATGGTATTTATTACGTGATTTG
Source organism: uncultured Gammaproteobacteria bacterium (assembly GCA_903897205.1). Lineage (GTDB taxonomy): Bacteria > Pseudomonadota > Gammaproteobacteria > CAIUAS01 > CAIUAS01 > CAIUAS01. The sequence goes on along the minus strand of CAIUAS010000217.1, from coordinate 7,641 downwards.
CGTCAAACTATTATGAATAAATTTAAAATTGTTGAAACGCCTGTTGATTTTGGGGATCTTGAACGCTTACGTACATTTTTGGAATTTGATAATGCGATCACGGCGCCATTGCATGGATTTATCGATGCGCATGATTATTATGAAAAAGCTAGCTGCCGTCCTTATTTAAAACAAATTGAAATTCCCACTTTAATTTTGCAAGCGTTAGACGACCCCTTTATGTCTCCTGATGTTATTCCGCTGGCCAATGAATTGGCGCAGAGTGTTACTTTGGAAGTGAGCGAAGGCGGTGGTCATGTTGGTTTTGTGGCTGGTACGGTGCCTTGGCGTCCCGTTTATTGGTTAGAGCAACGCGCCGTTGAATATTTAAAACATCATATTTAATTTTTTTGAAAAAAAATTCATTCCCCGTTTTAGTTTTTATTTATCGCCTTGATAGCATAATTAAATTTCCATGCTTGCAGTAAAACTGCTAAAAATAAATTGTTAAATCAATTTAATTGGAGACTAATTATGTTAACTATAGGCGATAAATTCCCCGGCTTTAAAGTAAAGGCAACTGTAAGCATTAATATGAATGATGCTTTTACTGAGCTTACTGAACAATCTTATGCAGGAAAATGGTTGGTGTTATTTGCCTGGCCAAAAGATTTTACGTTTGTTTGTCCCACCGAAATAGCTGCTTTTGGAAAATTAAATTCTCAATTTGTCGATAGAGACACACAAATTTTAGGCTTAAGTGTGGATTCGGAATTTGTTCATTTGGCTTGGCGCCAGCAAAAAGCAGAGTTACATGATTTGCCTTTTCCGATGTTGGCCGATGTTAAACGTGAATTAAGTATGGCATTAGGTATTTTGGATAAGGAAGAAGGCGTAGCGCAACGCGCCACTTTTATTGTCGATCCACAAGGTATTATTCGCTTTGTTATGGTGACGGCGCTGAATGTTGGGCGTAATCCTAATGAAGTATTGCGAGTGTTAGATGCGTTGCAGACGGATGAGTTGTGTCCATGCAATTGGCAAAAAGGTGAAGCAACTATTCATATTACAGATTAAAGGAGAATTTATGCATAATTTAGCAACATTGCTTGAAACCATACCTGACTACGCAAAAGATATTAAATTAAATATGGCTAGTTTATTAAATAATAATGATGGCCATTTAACGGCGCAGCAAATGGCGGGTGTTTTATATGCTTCTGCATTAACGACGCAATATCAGCCACTGATTAAAGCGGTTACACAATCTGTTGAGCCAATGCTTGATGAGCAACATATTTTCGCCGTGAAAGCAGCGACAGCGATTATGGCGATGAATAATATTTATTATCGCTTTACTCATTTAGTCTCGGATCCTGTTTATACAACATTACCAGCGCGTTTGCGGATGAATGTGATGGCAAATCCTGGCGTGGATAAGCTGACATTCGAGCTTTATAGTATGGCTGTTTCTGTCATTAACGGTTGTGGTAAATGTATGGATACGCATGCTGTTGCGTTAGAACAGCAGGAATTGGCCAAAGAAAGTGTGCAAGCTTGCGTGCGAATAGCCGCTGTTGTAAATGGGTTGGCGCAGGTGTTGATAATGGAGGAGGTTTCTTAGAGGGGGTGGGTTATACGTTGACTAGGTTGTCGCCCTGCGATATTATCGCTTGACAATAATATTAGCAGGGACGATCATAATTATGATCATGTCGTTTAAGTGTAAGCATACGGAAGGATTATTTAATGGGCATTTTTCTAAAAAATTGCCCAGCGACATGCAGAGAATAGCGCAGCGCAAACTCAAACAGGTTAATTTTGCTTTTACGATCGATGATTTGCGCGTGCCTCCAGGTAACCACCTAGAGGCATTAAAAGAAAATCGCAAAGGACAGCATAGCATTCGTATTAACAAACAATGGCGTATCTGTTTTGTTTGGAAAGCAGGCAACGCCTATAATGTAGAAATTACTGATTATCATTAGTGCTTAAAGAACATTAAGTCTTTAAGATTTGTAGGAAATGGATGATAAACCTAAGGAGAGATTAAAATGGTTAAACGTGATTTACCTCCTGTACACCCAGGCGAAATTCTTAATGAAGACTTCTTAAAGCCTCTGGGGATTACCCCTTATAAACTGGCCAAAGAGATTCATGTTGGTGCAATACGGATCAGCGAGATTATTCATGGTGTGCGCACTATTACTGCCGATACCGCATTGAGATTAGCTAGGTTCTTTAATATGTCTGCTGAATTTTGGATAAATGCGCAAGCCCACTATGATCTAGAAGCGGCTAGAATTGCAAAAGAAGATAAAATCAAAAAAGATATTCATCCCTATAAAAAAGCTGCTTAAAAGAAAACAAGAAAAGAATATGTGCCTGCTAGTCGTTCGGCTATTTTAGTGTATACCATGTTTTTATTATTAGCGGGGCTAAGCTGTGTAACGTAAGCTAAGCGAACCCCTTAGTGAGGCTCGCTTTAGCGTTATGTTTTATTTGCGGATAGGTGGAGCTGAAAGAACGATTTGTACGTTACGATTTTCTGCACGACCTTTAGCCTTTGCATTAGAAGCAACGGGATGCATTTCGCCATAACCTTGTGGAACTAAGCGAGCGGCGGGAACCCCTTGCGATGCTAAGTAATCAGTAACCGCTTCTGCGCGTGCTAAAGATAAGTTCATATTGTATTTAGCTGAACCTGTGCTGTCAGCGTTACCAACGACAGTAGCGACGGTGTATTTATACTGCTGCATTACTGCTGCGACTGCAGCTAACATGTGGGCAAATCTGGGAGTGATTTCAGCGCTGCCACTAGCAAATTTGATATTAGAAGGCATCATTAATACGATGTCATTGCTATAGCCGATTTCGGCAACTTGTACGCCAGCACTATGCATTTTTGCGCGAATAGAGGTTTCATCTTTATCCCATTTGTAGCCAACCGCGCCACCAACTACGCTACCACCTATGGCTGCACCCACAACTGCGCCTGTTCCTGCAGTGGCCGCGCCGGCGATTGCAGCGCCTGCTAATGCGCCAACGGTCGAACTACCCACGGTGGCATTAGCTTCTTGCTGGCCATGATAAGCATCTTGTTTGGTTGTCATTGCGCATGCTGTTAAGCTTAAAGTAGCAGCAATGGTAATCACGCCAACGAGGGAGCGGTTTAATTTCATCATATTTTATATCTCCATATAAGTTAAAAAGTAACAATCACTTTAGCAATAGCTCGTGGCTGTTTAGCATATTATCTCTTAGTGTGTATATAGTCTATTTCTTAGGAATTCCTGATAGTTTTTCCTATTTAAAGACTCGTTGCGTAATGTTCAATGGGGACCATTATTCTGTAAAGCTTATTTTAAAAGCTAGTTGGAGGCAGCTTAGTGTTTTGTTGATAATAGCCAATTTAAGTGGCTGGGATTGAGTATTTGGAGTCGTAGAATTTTGCTGATTAACGCTGATTTGGTGTGGCAGTTTAGTTTTCGCTTGATGTTTTCTAAGTGATATTCAACTGATCTAGGTGAAATATGCAGTGCTTTAGCTATTTCTTTTGCCGAGCAACCCCCCACTAAAAAAGTTAAGCATTCATACTCTCGTTTAGTTAAATGTGTGTTGATAGAGCCCTGATTGATAGAAAGGCCGGATAATTTTGTTGCTTCAAAAAAGTTTGCATTGATTAAGCGAAAATTATTATTGGTTGCAGTTAAATGGCCGGTTAAATAAGTTGGTTGAAACCTATTTTGTTCTAGTTTTTTTATTAAGCGTTTAGCTTTATCTTTAAAATAAAGGATAAAATGCTTTAAAATGTCGATATTATTTAGATAGAAATTAATTAATGATTTTTTGCAAGCAGCAGCGCCAAATTCAAAAAGTTCACAATAGTGTTCTTCTTTCTTAATAAGATAAATACCATTTTCTATTAAATCAAGATTAAAATAATTGCGTGCTCCATCTATCTGCGCTTCAATTTTTTTGGCATCTTTATAGGATACGAAGTTGATCAGATCTTTTGCTAAATAAATTCCCGAGTTAATATGACTGACTGAGTTTGAGATAAGTTTATTTTCTTGGTAAATCCATCTTAAGAGATCATTGCAAGTGGTTAAAGATATTCTTGAGCCATCTGAGTATAATTTCAGATAAAGAAAGTGATCAATGTTTGAGTTTTTGAATAAGGGCTCGCAGATATTAATAATTTCCCTACTTGGGCAATTTGATAAATATTTTTCAAAATCTGAAGTAAACATGACGTATACACTACTGAATTATGCATGTAAGAATTTATTTATAATACCACGGAGATTATCTTTTGGGAATAGATATATCATTCTTAAATAAATAGGGAGTGAGATGGCTGCGAGGGTGGATTGCCTTCCTTGGCGGTTGCACAATGGATGAGATACCCGACGTATACGCACCACTATTGCCAAAGAACGTCCAAATCCTCGGAAATAATCTTCGCTCATTGCGCCAGGATAATCAAGACCTAGCTTAGCGGTGATGAGCATTCAAATTGAGTGCTGATTAGCAAGCTTATCTATGACAGGTTTTAGCTGTTTCAATAATATTAATCCTGGAATGGAAATAATAATGGCCCATACAAAAAAGCTAGGCCAGCCTATATATTTTGCCATTATTCCAGCGACAGGCCCGACAAATACACGGCCTATTGCAGAGAAGGCAGAGAGCAATGCAAATTGGGTAGCAGTATAACGGTGATCGCAAATGCTCATTAAAAAAGCGACTAATGCGGTAGTGCCCATGCCATTGCAAATAAAATCAAGCGCCATTGAAACAATTAAGACAGTGTCATTTTTTCCCACTAGGGCAAGTATTAGCAAACTAATGATTGCCATAATTTGGCAGATGCCAAAAATAAATAAAGCGCGATATAAACTGGTGCGCGTCATGAGCATACCGGCAAGAAAAACGCCTAGCATCGTAGCGAGCAAACCAATTCCTTTGAGGACGGCTCCTACGGTCGTCAAAGAGAAACCTAAGCCTCTAATTAAGAAAGGCGTTAAAAGCGATATGCTTAATGCATCGCCAATTTTATATAAGAGAATAAATAATAAAATTCCCCAGGCCGCTTTGCGCATTAAAAATTCATGAAAAGGCGCTTTAATCGCAATGAGTAAATTAGCGGGGGTTTTTAAAGTAGTACTTAAAAATTTGGGCTCTTCACTAAACCAACTGGCGATTAAACCTATCAGCATAAAAGCCGCCATAATAAGATAGGCTTCACGCCAGCCTAATTTATCGGCGAGAATTAAGGCGATTCCGCCAGAAACCATCATGGCAACTCGATAACCACCAGTAGTTAATGCGGCGGCCAATCCCCGTTCCTCTGGCGCTGCAATATCTGTGCGATAAGCATCGATTGCAATATCTTGTGTTGCGGAAAAGAAAGCAATTAATAAGCCCATGCCTGCTAATAGATAAGGATTAGTTTTAGGATTGCCGAATGCCATAATAGCGATGGTCAGTAATAGCAAAGTTTGTGTAAGGATTAGCCAACCGCGACGACGACCTAATAAAGGCGGAATATAGCGATCAAGCAAGGGCGCCCAGATAAATTTATAAACATAAGGTTGACCTACTAAACTTAAAGCCCCGATGGCAACGATGCTAATGCCGGCGGTCGTAAACCAAGCTTGTAATGTAGAACCGGATAGCGCTAGCGGCAAGCCCGATGAAAATCCCAATAAAAAAATAATGGCTAAACGGCGAATGTTAAGCGGCGTTTTAGGCATTGTGATTCCTGGGTAAGCATGAAAAAAATTGGATGAGATTATAATAGATATAATGCATATTTAGATATAAGAGATTTTGCATTTATTTGAAGATGCGCGAAAGATGCGGATCGCAAGCGCGGTTTCCCGCGCGCAGCGAATCTAAAGCTTTGAAAATAAAAAACCTCTACCAAAGTGGGTTTTTAGTTTGCAAAAGATTATTTTGCTAAGAAATGCATTAATTGATCGTCTTGAGTAATTTGGTTTAATGTATTAGAGAAAACGACATTAATGTTGTGAGAGTCTTGGCCGCTTGTTGGCGTGACGATAATATTTGAATTTTGTTCGCCGCGATAAACATGATCATAGTTATTGCTTTCATTATTTGCGGTTGCTTCTATAGTGCTGTTGACTTCAACGCTACTAGTAAAAAATCCTTCGTGTTGTCGATAATTTAATGCTATCACGCGCAAGGTAAGTTTTCTGGTAGTGTTTGGATTAAAAGGGATAGGTTTAAAACCGTAATCAGTTAATCCTTGATAAATCGCAGCTTGCACAACTGTTTGAATATTATCTGCTAGTGTAATGCTTGCAGCTGGGCCATAACCAGAAGGCCTACCACCTAAGGTCGTATTTGATCGGGCATCTATCACTTGTACTGCGACCATTTTCCCCTTGCCAATATTACTTGAGGTTACTGGAATGACTTGCGGTTGTAGATGTACTTGTTCTGGAACAAAGGCACAGGCTGATAATGATGACAATATGCTTGCAATGAATAAAGTTTTTATTTTATTTTTCATGAGAGTCTCGTTAGTATGATTTTAAAAAGTTGCGAATTATATACCAAACTCGTTGGGGTTTTGCGTTTTTAGGCGCGTTACAATAACGCCTAAAATTGAAACGTGACAAGTATATGTATTTCACAAAAGAGAGCAATGGTTAATTAAGCAGTTTAGCCAGCCAAATAAAAAAGGGGATTTAATTCCCCTTTTTTTCTTAGCTTTTTGCAGGCTGTGGATTAACACTGATTAAGTGAATTTTAAATACCAAAGCTTGGTTTGGACCGATGACGGGGGGTAAACCGCGTTCACCGTAAGCTAAATTAGCGGGAACATAAATTTCATAGGTTGCGCCTGGCTTCATTAATTTTAATGCTTCTGTCCAGCCTGGAATCACTTCACCTAATGGGAAAGTCACTGGCTTTCCACGTTTGTATGAGCTATCAAATATTTGGCCGCTGGGCAAAGAACCTTCATAATCAACGGTTACGCTATCTTTATCAGTAGGGCTGTTGCCTGCGCCTGGCGTTACCACTTTATATTGTAAACCGTTTGCGGTGGTTATTACGCCTGGTTTAGTTTTGTTGGCTTGTAAAAAAGCTTCACTTTGTTGGACGTTTTTAGTGGCCATTGCAGCAAATTCTGCTTGGCGTTTTGCCATTAATTGTTTTTGAAATTCTACTAAAGTAGCTGCCATCTCTTGTTGGGTGTAGAGCAATTTGCTGCCGGTCGTCGCGTCCTTTAGACCACGTGCAACGGTGTTAGGATCGATGTCGATGCCTTGTGCTTTAAAGTTTTCGCCTAAGTCGACGCCAATGCCATAGCTAACTTTTTCTTTATCGACGGTGATTTTAGGAATACTAACAGGGGCCGTTGCTTTAGAGGCGGCTGTGATTGCAGGTTTAACCGGATGCTGTGTTGCCGTTACAGCAGCAGGTGTCGCAGGAGCGACTGGCGCTGCTTCAGTGGGCTGATTTGCATATGCTTGTACATACACAGCGCCAAGCGTAATGGCGACTAGTAAACGTAATTTCATGAAGACTCCTTGTAAAAGTATAAAAGTGGGTAGTTATTTAGTATAATTCGCAACCTTTTAAGAAGTCGTATTTTGCCTCAAGTGAGTGAATAAAACTAGTTATATG
>CAIUAS010000216.1 GCA_903897205.1 uncultured Gammaproteobacteria bacterium | reverse complement strand
AATTATTTTCAATAGCTAATTGATCGGCATACGGTAACACGGTTAAGTAAGAAGTGACATTACGAGTTTCGCCATATAGCATATTTAGCCAGGATTCTAGCACAACGGGATCGCTCGCTATCCAATTAAAACCGCCTACCGTTGTTGTGCCATCGCCTGATTGATCGGTTTCAGTCAATAATTGTCTTGCTAACAGACCGGTAATTAAGCGACGTAAATGATCGCGATTTTGCTTAACATACGTGAATTTATAGTATTTAGCTTGCCCTACCATTGAACCGCTATAAGGCAACCATTCTTTAATGGCTGTGCTGTCTTTATTACACAGGGTTATCTGGTATTTAACCGCCAGCTTGCCAATGTCTAATAATAAACCTGCTGTAAAAACAGCATAGATCCAAAGCGCTTGCTCGGAAGTGGCGCTATGAAATGATTGTTCCTCAGGGAAGAAATAACTGAGAATTAATGTTAAGGCACGTGAAGCGCGATCCAAGCCGTGATTTAAAAAATCACCGTTATTCGCAAAGGCGCCATGTTGTGTTTCGGGTAGCGATTGCACAAATTCAGCAAAACGTTCAATGACTTTGTAATAAAGCGTATCGTAGAGTTTTGGCGGTAAATGTAATAAGGATTTAATGTTTTTTAAATAGTCTTGTCGGCGGGCAGGTGCAAGTAAAGTGGCTGCCGACTCAATCGGTGTGGCGTGAGGATGTTTAGCGGATTCCTGCTGAGTCGCTGTTTTACCCAGCATTTGGTGTAATCCTTTAAACAGCATAAAAATCGATTCCTAAATTCATTAATAGAGCGATACATTAGCATATTTTTAGTGAAACTGCATGCCTGATAGCTTAAATAATAAAGACGGTATAGCTTATTTTTTACGTTATAATCAAAGCATACATTTATTAAAACCTGGGTTAAATTTGCTTATTCTATTTGTCGAGTATATACCAATCCCGCTGAGGTTTTGCATTATAGACTTTTTTAAGCCTCGGTATTTTCACCTGCTAGTTGCAATCTCTTAAGAGCTATCTTACTATCAAATTTCATTAATTAATTCAGTAAACGTATGTCAAACCACAAAGCAGAACGCGCTTGTAAGCTGCGGCAATATGAAATAACCGATAAAGATTTACCTCTCTCATGTCCCATGCCGACCATGCAGTTGTGGGATGCTCATCCTCGGGTTTTTTTGCCGATTGAAACAACAGGTCATGCTGTTTGTCCTTATTGCGCAGCGATGTACTTTTTAAAAGATTTTCAAAAAACAAGCGGTTGAATTTAAAATTATTTATTAATTTTTTTATCATTTAAAGTTATTAGCAATGGCAGCAAAAAAAATACTCGTTATCGGTCCCGCCTGGGTTGGCGACATGGTCATGGCTCAAACCCTATTTAAAATCCTCAAGCAAGAACAGCCAGAGGCGCGTATCGATGTTCTTGCGCCAAGCTGGAGTCGCGCGCTTTTAGAGCGTATGCCAGAGGTCAATAGCGCTTTAACACTGCCGTTTGCGCATGGCGAATTAAACTTAAAAAAACGTTGGCAAATAGGCGTGGAATTACGCCAGGAAAATTATCAGCAAGCCATCATCTTACCTAATTCCTGGAAATCCGCACTGATTCCTTGGGTTGCTCGCATTCCTATCCGCACCGGTTGGATGCGTGAATTACGTTATGGTTTGCTTAATGACGCGCGTTATCTTAATAAAGAAAAATTGCCGTTAATGATCCAGCGTTTTATTGCATTAGCGTTCCCAAAAAATGCAGTATTACCCACTCAATTACCAAAACCAAGTCTGCACGTTAAAAACGAATCCATTATTACAACCCTAACTAAATTTAATTTAGAGAAAAAATTGCTGAACGGTGGCGCGAACTTTACAACGAGCGAACAACCAATCCTTGCGCTCTGCCCAGGCGCCGAATTCGGCCCTGCCAAACGTTGGCCAGCAAACCATTATGCAACCATCGCGCAAGCAAAATTAAATGAAGGCTGGCAAGTATGGTTATTTGGCTCGCCCAAAGATCAATTCGTTGCCGCCGAAATTCAACAACATGTTCACAACGCCTGCGTAGATTTAACGGGCAAAACAACGTTAGGCGAAGCAGTAGATTTATTATCCGTTGCAAATTTAGTGCTCAGCAATGATTCAGGGTTAATGCATATTGCCGCCGCCTTAGAACGCCCGCTTGTGGTCGTGTATGGATCATCAAGCCCACGTTTTACGCCACCTTTAAATGAACGAGTGAAAATTCTATCGCTAGCATTAGCTTGCAGTCCTTGTTTTAAACGTGAATGTCCATTAGGCCATTTAAAATGTTTAACTGAATTAACACCAAACTTGGTGTTGCAAGCTATTCATGATTTAATGCCGACATGAAAGTGCTCATTATAAAAACCTCTTCACTCGGCGATGTGATTCATACCTTGCCTGCATTAACCGATGCAGGGCGATTTATTGCAGGCATACAATTTGATTGGGTAGTTGAACAAGCATTTGCTGAAGTACCTACCTGGCATCCTTTGGTCCATAAAGTGATTCCTGTCGCCTTGAGGCGTTGGCGCAAGCAAGCTTTTTTAGCCCTTAAAAGTGGTGAATGGCGTATTTTTCGCGAACAGTTACAAGCAGAAAAATATGATTATATTATTGATGCGCAAGGCTTAATTAAAAGCGCATTTTTAACTTATTTTTCGCAAGGGTTACGCTGCGGTTTAAATTGGAAATCCGCCTGGGAACCGCTGGCTTCATTAGCGTATCAGCAAAAATATGCGGTTGAACCTGAACAACATGCCGTAGTGCGTATTCGACAATTATTTTCTCAAGTACTAAATTATTCAATGCCAAATGCGCTAGCTGATTATGGTATTGATCGTGCACAATTAGCGCATACCAACACTCAAATGCCGTATGTTGTCTTATTACATGGTACCACTTGGCCAACTAAACATTGGCCAGAAATCTATTGGCAACAATTAGCAAAACAAATCGCCGCGCTAGGATTGGCTATTAAAATACCTTGGGGAAATTTAACAGAACATCAACGCGCGCAGCGTATTGCGCAAGATATACCGCAAGCTGAAGTGCTTCCTAAGCTTAATTTAGCGGGCGTAGCGAGTGTTTTAGCGGGTGCGAAAGCCTGTGTTGCAGTAGATACGGGCTTGGGCCATTTGGCGGCGGCATTGAAAGTGCCCACGTTATCGTTGTATGGTCCCACTAATCCTAATTTAACAGGCACCATGGGAAGTTATCAGCAACATTTAATGGCAAAGTTTTCTTGTGCACCCTGTCTGCAAAAAAAATGTGATTATACAGGCTTGCGAGAAATAGAGCCGCCTTGTTTTGGCCAGCTTAATCCCCCCTTAGTATTACAGCAATTACAACAATTAATAGCGAGCACGGCTGAAATTTAAACACAACAATTATAAATGCGAAGGCGGTAATGTCGCTTTATTATCTTCAATTACCCATTATGTCTAACGCTTTATTTTAAGCTAATAAACGATTTAATTGCTCTATCTTTACCCAAGTAAACCCAGTATGATTGCACCTCATGCCAGCGGTTAAAGACTATTTCAGAGGATTAATTCATAGAGCTCAATGAAATTTGCATTTTGCCTATTTAAATATTTCCCCTTCGGCGGATTGCAAAGGGATTTTTTACGGATTGCCGAGGAATGTTTGCGCCGAGGTCATTCGGTGCATGTCTATACGATGGAATGGCAAAGCGAATTACCACCGGGCCTTACCATTCATATTGTCCCCATCAAAGCATTAACTAATCATCGCCGCTGTTTAAATTTTTCTGCAAAAGTAAATGAATTAATTCAGCGTGAAAATTATGATTTAGTCGTAGGCTTTAACAAAATGCCAGGCTTAGATGTTTATTATGCGGCTGATCCTTGTTATGTCGCTAAAACACAAACACAACGCTTATCAATCTATCAATTAACTCCACGTTATCGTGCTTATGCTCAATTAGAAGCGGCCGTATTTGCTGAGGCGACAAACACAGAAATTTT